>CAYSMR010000038.1:0-11979 GCA_964432195.1 uncultured Zetaproteobacteria bacterium
GCCGAAGCCGGGGTGGATCGCCTCGGCGTCGGTCAGTTCGGCCGCAGCCATCAGGGCCGCGATATTGAGATAGGAGTGCGTGCTCGGCGCCGGTCCGATACAGACCGATTCATCGGCCAGCCGGGCATGCATCGAGTCGCGATCAGCCTCCGAATAGACGGCGACCGAACGGATCCCCAGCTCCTTGCAGGCGCGGATAATGCGCACGGCGATTTCGCCGCGATTGGCAATCAGGATTTTATGAAACATGGTCGCTCCGCTTAAGCCAGCGGCGTGATGACGAAGATGGGCTGGCCGTATTCGACCGGGCTGGCATTCTCGACCAGCACCGCTTCAACGACGCCGCTGTATTCAGCCTCGATCTCGTTCATCATCTTCATCGCCTCGATAATGCACAGCGTTTCGCCCTTCTGTACCTTCTTGCCGACCGTGACAAACGGCTCGGCATCTGGACTTGGGGCTGCGTAGAACGTGCCGACCATCGGCGATGTGATCTGATGCTCCTCGGACGCTTCAGGCTCGGCGGCGGCAGGGGCTGCGGCGACGGTCTCGACGACCGGAGCCGGCGCGGGGGCGGCATAGCTGGCCGGAGCGGCGGCAGGGGCGGCCTGCTGCTGGCGCGAAATGCGTACGGTCTGGTCGCCCTGGGTGACCTCGATCTCGGTGACGTCCGAGCTCTGAATCAGCCGGATCAGTTTGCGTATCTGGGAAATATCCACATTAAACTCCTCTGTGTTCGTGTTCATTCAGTCGGCTCCGTGAGCGGAGCGTTGTTGCAAAAAATCGTCCAGCCCGCGCAGGGCCAGCAGATAGGATGTTGCGCCGAATCCGGCGACCACGCCTGCGGCGGCATCGGCCAGCATCGATTTGTGGCGGAATGGCTCGCGGCTGTGAATATTGGAGAGGTGCACCTCGACAAACGGGATCGCCGTGGCCAGCAGCGCATCGCGCAGCGCGATGCTGGTGTGAGTGTAGGCGGCCGGATTGATGACAATGCCGTCCACGCCTTCGCCAGCGGCCTGCTGGATGCGGTCGACCAGCGCGCCCTCGTGATTGCTCTGGAAGCTGTCGAGCCCGATGCAGAGCGTATCGGCCAGCGCGTTCAGCTGTGCATCGATATCGGTCAGCGTCCGGCGGCCATAGTGGCCCGGTTCGCGGTTGCCCAGCATGTTCAGGTTGGGGCCGTGGATGACAAGAATGCGTCGCATGCTCATCGCTGTGCGCCCGTCTGGCCGACGCTTATCTGTCCGCTTCTCCGATCAGCTCTCATATCCGTTCTCCGTGGCCCACTGCTGCTGCAGCGCAATCAGTTCTTCATTGTCGGGTTGTTCGACAATCAGTTTCGCCAGCATCTCCCGCGCATCGTCATATTCATGCTGTTCCCACAGCAGTCTGGCCAGTGTAATCGAGGCCGGCGGTTCGTCGGGCAGGGGATTGTTCTGCAGTTGCAGCGCGCGCGTGGCGCTCCGGATCCCCTCCTCGATATGGCCCAGCTGGCGTTGTACCCGAGCCAGCAGCTTCCATGCCCGGATCTCGACCGGGGCGAACTCCAGCAGTTCGATCAGGATCTGCTCGGCCTGTTCCGGCTTGCCCTGTTCGATGGCGCTGCGCGCCGCGGCCATGCCGTCGGTGACGCCGCGCCAGTTGCCCGGCGTGGGCGTGGTGCCGTAGCGTTGCTGTTGCATGTTGGGTGCAGAGTCGCTTGCTGCTAGCATGCGGCTCACACTACAGCACAGGGGTGCGGGGTCAATCCGGTTCGGTGTCGAAATTGGGCGAAAATCGCCTGAAATATGTGCGATAACAGTGTTTTTGTAACGAATTTGGTTATTTTTGTGAGGATTTATGCCTGAGCGTATCACGATTCAGTTGAACGGCGAGCAGCAGTCGGTTGCGGCGCGGACGCTGGCTGAACTGGTGGGCGAGCTGGGGCTGGAGAAACGCATGATCGCGATTGAGCGCAATCTCGAGGTGGTGCCGAAGAGCAGCTATGCCGAAACGCAGTTGCAGGCCGGCGATCGCATCGAGCTCGTGCATATGATCGGCGGTGGTTAACTGGGGATGCTTATTGCCATCCTAGCGCAAGTATTTGAATAACGGGGAGTATCGATGTCGGATATATTGAAAGTCGGAACGCATCAGTTCCGTTCGCGGCTGATTGTAGGGTCCGGGAAATACAAGGATTTCCAGACGACAAAAGAGGCAACAGAGGCGTCGGAGGCCGAAATGATCACCGTTGCCGTGCGTCGGGTGAATATCACCGATGCCGGCAAGGAGAGCCTGCTCGACTATATCGATCCGAAGAAATACACGATTCTGCCCAATACGGCCGGCTGTTTTAATGCCGAAGACGCGGTGCGTACGCTGCGCCTGGCGCGCGAGGCCGGCGGCTGGAATCTGGTCAAGCTGGAGGTGCTGGGCGACACCGAGACTCTCTACCCGAATGTCGTCGAGACGCTCAAGGCGGCCGAGACGCTGGTTGCCGAGGATTTCGAGGTGATGGTCTATACCAATGACGACCCGATTGTCGCACGTCAGCTCGAGGAGATTGGCTGCGTTGCCGTGATGCCTTTGGGTAATCCGATCGGCTCAGGTCGCGGGCTGGCCAATCCGTTTAATATCCGGGTGATTAAACAGCGCGCCAATGTACCGATTGTCGTTGATGCCGGCATCGGTACCGCATCCGATGCGGCGAAGGCGATGGAGCTCGGCGCCGATGCGGTGCTGATCAATACCGCGATTGCTGAAGCCAGTGATGAGTGCATGATGGCGCGGGCGATGCGCGATGCTGTCCGGGCCGGTCGCGCAGCATATCTGGCCGGACGCATGCCGAAGCGGGCCTTTGCTTCGGCCTCGTCGCCGACCGAGGGCTATATCTGGGATTAGAATCGGGTTGACGTGAATACGCTGCGGCGATAGCTGTTGCCTGTGAGGCAGCCTCCTGTAAATTTAATATTACCTTGCCCTCTGCGTCCGCTGTGTGGTGAGTAGAAAGGATTGATTGATGACTGAACTGAAGAATGATCTGTTTTTGCGTGCCTGCCTGCGTGAAGATGTGGAGCGCACACCGGTCTGGATGATGCGCCAGGCAGGGCGCTATCTGTCGGAGTATCGCGCCACGCGCAAGCGCGCCGGCGGTTTTCTGAAGCTCTGTCGCTCGCCGGAGCTCTGCAGCGAGGTGACGCTGCAGCCGATCGATATTCTCGATGCCGATGCGGCGATCCTGTTCTCCGATATTCTGGTCGTACCTGAAGCAATGGGCATGGATCTGAGTTTCGGGACAGGGGAGGGGCCGAAGTTCTCCGACCCGATCCGCAGCCGTGTCGATGTCGAGCGTCTGCCGGTGCTGGATGACCCGACCCGCGAGCTCGGCTACGTCATGGATGCGGTCAGCACGATCCGTTGCGACCTGAACGGGCGGGTGCCGTTGATCGGTTTCTCCGGCTCGCCGTGGACGCTGGCGACCTATATGGTCGAGGGGGGCGGCTCGAAGAATTTCTCGAAGGTCAAGGCAATGGCCTTTAACGAACCGGAGAGCATGCATCTGCTGCTGGAGAAGTTGGCCGATTCGGTCGCCGCCTATCTGAACGGTCAGATCGCTCATGGCGCGCAGGCCGTACAGATCTTCGATACCTGGGGCGGTATCTTGACCACGCGCGATTATCAAGAGTTTTCGCTGGCCTATATGCAGCGTGTTATCGATCAGCTGACGCGCAATCATGACGGCCGCAAGGTGCCGGTGATTCTCTATTCCAAGGGCGGCATGGGCTGGCTGGAAGCGATGGCCGATACCGGCTGCGACGTGCTCGGTCTGGATTGGTCGATCGATATCGACGTGGCGCGTGCGCGCGTCGGAGACCGGGTGGCGCTGCAGGGTAATATGGATCCGACGATGCTCTATGCGAAACCGGAACGCATCCGCGCGGAGGTGAAGGATATTCTGGCTCGCTTCGGCTGTAACAATGGGCATGTGTTCAATCTAGGCCATGGTATTACGCCAGACGTGCCGCGCGAGCATGCGATCGAGTTTTTCCGCGCCGTGCGCGAAGAGTCGGTCCGCTACCACCGCTGATTACAGGTCTGTATGGTGGTGGCGGAGGCAGCTGCGCTCCATCGGCACTTATTATATTAATCATTGCTAATATAATTGGAATCGAATATAATGCGCGCCATGCAGCAGATACCGGAAGATAAGGTCAAGGAAGCCAGTCAGGGATTACGGGCAATTGCGCACGAGCTGCGCCTGTCGGTGCTCTGTCTGTTGCTGGAGCGGCCGATGTGCGTGCACGAGTTGATGGAGGCGACCGGCGCTGCGCAGTCTAATCTGTCGCAGCATTTGACCAAGATGCGTTTGCTCGGTATCGTCGAAAACGAGAAGCGCGGGCAGCAGGTGTTTTATCGCATCGGTAATCCGGCCTTTGCCGATCTTGTGCAGGCATTGAAGCGGATCTACTGCCCGGAAATGTGCAACAATGGCTCATGTGGGGGGTAGGTCTGTGTTTTTTTTGGGTAATATATCAGTAAATTATAATCTTTTGATAAAAAGGGGGGCGTTACTGCTGACGGCGGCAGGTTATGCATGGTCGCTTCAGGCTGCCGAGCTGGAGCCGTCCGCAACAGTTTCGTTGAAAGGCAGTGTCGCCTATGCGTTGGCGCATAACCGACTGCTGGCTGCTGACGAGCGTGCGGTTGAGCAGGCCCGCGCCGGCCAAGCAGAGGCATATGGCCAGTTCATGCCGCATGTCGATCTGTCGACCGGCGTTGTGCGCACCGATGCGCCGGGTGACTATTTCGGTATTCGTCTGAATCAGCAGCGTGTCACGGCGGCAAATTTCGCGCCGGCATTTCTGAATAACCCCGGCTATATCAATAACTATCGGACGCGCGTGGATCTGCGCATGCCGCTCTATCAGGGCGGGGCGCTGTGGGCTGGCAAGCGCCGTGCCGACAAACAGTCGCTGGCGGCTGAATTGAATCATGCCTATCAGCGCCAGCAGATCATCTACCGGACTATTGCTGCCTATGTGCAGACCCGGGCCGCGTTTGCGGCAATCCATGCGATGCAGACGGCCGTGCATGCGGCGGAGAAGCGATACGGGGATGCGCAGGCCTTGCAGCGGCGTGGCGTATTGATTCAGAGTGATGTCATGGATGCGCGCGTGCATCTGCTGCGCAGCAGGTTGAAGCTGAAGCAGGCGAACAATGCGTATGTGCAGGCCAAGGATGCATTGCAGCGCATTCTTGGGCTCGATGGCGATGCCCGTCCGCTGGCCGAGGCGGAGCCGCAGCTGAAAGCGGTCGAATGGTCGATGGACGAGGCGGTTGCCCAGGCATTGATCAAGCGGCCGGATCTGCAGGCGTTGCAGGCGGCCTGGCAGGCCAGTCAGGCAGAAGTGGCGGTGACGAAGGCGGCATTCCTGCCGCATGTCAATCTGGTGGCCGGTCAGGAGTGGAATGCTGCAACGCCGGCGTTGAAGAATCGTAATACGATGATCGGCGCGACGGTTAGCATGAATCTGTTTGCCGGCGGCGGCGATCGGGCCCGAACGCGAGCCTCCCGCGCCAAACAGGCCGCGCTGGGGTTGCAGCTGGCCGACCGCAAGCAGCAGATCCGTAATGAAGTGCGTCGCGCCTGGCTGCAGCTGGACGAGAGCAGGGCGCGCGACGAGAGCGAACGCGAGGCGCTGAGGCAGAGCGAGGAGTCGCTGCGCATCAAGTCGCTGCGTTATACGCAAGGGCTGGCTAAAACATCCGATCTGCTGGATGCGCAGGTGCTGGTGGACAGTACCCGCCTGTCCGGCATCCGGGCCAGATATGATGTGATTATTGCGCAGGCTGCGCTGCAGCTGGCAGCAGGTACGCTGAATGAGGGAGTAATCCAATGAACAGAACAATTCTGACCATCTCGGGGCTGGCCATCGCGCTGGCGCTGCAGGGCTGCAGCAGCGAGGAGAGCAGTGCGCCGGTACAGGCTGCGCCTGAACAGGCGCAGGCCACAGTCGCCAGCGTGCATGCGGTCGATCTGGATGCGCGCTATGTGACCAGCGGCACAGTCACCTCCGATCATCGCGTATCGATCAGTTCGCGCATCTCCGGCTATATTCGCAAGCTGACCGTGCGCGAGGGCGACCGGGTGAAGAAGGGCCAGGTGCTGGTGCGCGTGGACCCGGTCAATGCCAGACAGGCGCTCGTGCAGGCAGAGGCCGATCTGGCCGATGCGCGCGCCGATCTGCAGCGTTATGAGGCGCTGTTCAGGGCGCATGCGGCCAGTCAGCAGCAGCTCGACCGGGTTCGTCTGCGTTACAAGGTAGCCCGCTCACAGGTTGCGCAGGCGCGCAATCAGCTCGGTTATGCCGAGGTGTTGTCGCCGGTCAACGGTGTTGTCGTCGAAAAGCGGCTGAGCAAGGGTGATTTGGCCCAGCCGGGCGCACCGATCCTGACGATTGAGGACCCGGCCAGCCTGCTGGTTAACACCTATGTCTCCGAACAGTTTGTCAGCGGCATTCATGCCGGTGATACGGTCGAAGTCGATATTCCATCGATGAAACGCCATATCGATGGCGTCGTGCGCCAGGTGGTTGAAGCGGCCGATGCCGTATCGCATCAGTTTCTGGTCAAGATTGCGCTGGCATCGGACCCGGATGTGCATCCGGGCATGTATGCGCAGGTCGGTTTTTCGATCGGCAAGCGCAAGGCGCTTCTGATACCACGCGCCGCCGTGATTGAACGCGCCGGCCTGCACGGCGTCTATGTCGTCGATGCGCAGGGGGTCGTCCACTATCGCCAGATTCGCCTGGGCAATTTGGTTGAGGCCGTTGACGGTTCGGATGCTGATGGCCGAATCGAGGTGCTGGCCGGCCTGCACGACGGCGATCGCATCGCCTGGGCCGGTCATCCACCGCTGAAAACCGGCATGTCAGTGCAGGGCCGGTAATCATGCAGCCTGATCAGTCATTGAATATTGCCGGTCGTCTCGGCAAAGCGGCGATGTTGTCCAACCTGACGCCGATGATCAGCCTGCTGATCTTCCTGATTGGCGTACTGGCCCTGATGGTGACGCCGCGCGAGGAGAATCCGTCGATCGACGTGCCGGCGGCGAATATCATCGTCCAGATGCAGGGCGCATCACCCGAAGAGGTGCAGAATCTGATCGTGCGTCCGCTGGAGATGATTCTGCGCGAAATGACCGGCGTCGACCATACCTACGGACTGGCGCTGGATTCGCAGGCCGTTGTGACGGTGATGTTCGAGGTCGGCGAGGATAAAGAGGCCAGCCTGGTTAAGCTCTACGACCGGATTATGCATAATCTGGACCGGCTGCCGGTCGGCGCCTCCGAACCGCTGGTCAAGCCGCTGGATGTCGACGACGTACCGGTATCGGTGTTGACGCTCTCATCCGATGCGATGGACGGGCTGGCCCTGAAACGTCTGGCCGAGCGGGTGCGCGATCAGCTCAGCCCCCTCGAAGGCGTGTCGGTGGCCGATATTATCGGCGGCAATGATCGCCAGGTCCGCATCCAGCTCGATCCGGTCCGTCTGGCGGCCTATCACATCGCGCTGGACCAGCTGCACCGGGTACTGGTGGGCGCCAACGCCGGCGGTCCAGCCGGACAGCTGGTCGGCAACAATCGCGAGATCCGGATCTGGCTCAACGGCTATCTGAACAGCGCCAGCGAGGTCGGCCGGCTGGTTGTCGGTCAGTGGCAGCAGAAGCCAATCTATCTGAGCGATGTCGCAACGATCAGCGATGGGCCGTCCGAGGTCGAGGCCTATCACCGGATCGGTTTCGGTCAGTCGGTGACAGATGCTGGCTCTGCTGAGGAGCGGCCCGCTGTGTCGATTTCGCTGGCCAAGAAGCGTGGTACGAATGCCGTCATCGTGACCGATCGCATCGAGAGCAAGCTCAATGAGCTCAAGGGCGACTTCATTCCTGATAATGTGCGCGTCACGATCACGCGCGATTCCGGCGAGCGCGCCAATGCGGCGGTCAATCTGCTGCTGGAGCATCTCGGCATCGCGATTGCGACAGTCATCGTGATTCTGCTGCTCTTCCTGGGCTGGCGCGAAGCGGCGATTGTCACGATGAATATTCCGCTGATTCTGTTTGTTGTGCTGGCGGTCGGTTTTCTGGCCGATCAGACGATCAACCGGATTGCGCTATTCGCGCTGATTCTGGCGCTGGGTTTGCTTGTCGATGATGCGATTGTCGTGATCGAAAATATTCATCGCCACTTGCATCAGGGCGCGCGCAGCCTGAAAGAGAAGGCCGCGCTGATTGTCATGGCGACCAACGAAACCGGCAAGCCGACGATTATCGCGACGATCGCCGTGATTCTGGCCTTCCTGCCGATGGGCTTTGTGACTGGTATGATGGGGCCGTACATGGGGCCGATTCCGTTCAATACGCCGATTGCGATGGCTGCATCGCTGGTGATCGCCTATATGTTCACGCCGTGGATTGCCCGGCGCTGGCTGCCGTGCAAGATCACCGAAGCGACAATGGAGGAGAAGGATGCCTCGCCGAAGGATGCGGTGCATCGCGCCTATATGCGGCTGGCGACGCCGCTGGTGGAGTCGAAAGGGACGCGCCGGCTGTTCGGACTGATTGTGTTTGTCATGTTTGCGGCCGCAATGCTGGAGCCGGGCTGGCAGTTCCTGCGACCGGCCGGTATTAACGGGCCGATGACGCCGGGTTCGGTCGAGCTGAAGATGCTGCCGAAGGGCAACAATAACACCTTCAATATCACAATCGATCTGCCGGAAGGCGCGTCGCTTGAGGAGACCGATCGTGTTGCGCGCGAAGTGGCCGAAGTCGTGCGCACGCATCCGATGGTGACCGATTATGAGACCTTTGTCGGTCGCGGCGGGCCGGTCGATTTCAACGGCATGCTGCGCGGCGCGGTATTGCGCAAGGGCGCCAATCTGGCCGATATCCGGGTCAATCTGGTCGACAAGCATCAGCGTTCGATCCAGTCGGCTGGCATCGTGCTGGAGCTGCGCGAGATGCTCAAGCCGCTGATCGCCGCGCATCCGAAAACCAGCATCAAGCTGGTCGAGGATCCGCCGGGGCCGCCGGTGCGAGCAACCCTGCTGGCCGAGATCTACGGCCCCGATTACGATACCCAGCGGCAGCTGGCCAAGCAGGTGCGCAAGCGCTTCGAGCAGACCTATGATGTTACCGATATCGACGATTCGGTCGGCGATGATCAGCAACAGCTGAATATCAACGTCAACCGGGAGAAGGCGGCCCAGCTGGGCGTGGCGACGGCACAGGTTGAGTTGGCGCTGCGCGACTTCCTGCATGGCTACGACTTCGGCGCGCTGCATGTCGAGGATGAGCGCCATCAGGTCCGGCTGCATGTGCAGCTGCCCAAATCGCTGCGGGCGCATGCCGAGGATCTGAATCGGATCTATGTCAGCGGCGCGCATGGCCCAGTACCGTTGTCGGCCTTCGCAACGGTCGAGGAGGGGATCGCTGCCAAACCGATCTATAGCAAGGACGGCCATCAGGTTACCTATGTGATGGCGGAACCGAAACAGGGCTCTCAGGTCTATTCGCTGCTGGATATGGACGGCCAGCTCGACGGTCAGGAGCTGCTGCCCGGCGCGACGCTGAAAACCGGCGGCATGCGTTTCACGCGAACCGCGCCGGAGGATACCTTTGGCTATCACATGCTGTGGGACGGCGAGATGCGGCTGACGCTGGATGTGTTCCGCGATCTGGGCGCGGCGTTCATTGTCGCGCTGGTGCTGATCTATCTGTTGATGGTAGCCTACTACGGGCAGCTGATTCTGCCGATGCTGGTGATGGCGCCGACAGCGCTGACGATGATTGGCATCTTCCCCGGCCACTGGATTACCGGGCAGCCATTCACGGCGACGTCGATGATCGGCATGATCGCGCTGGCCGGCATTGTTGTGCGCAACTCCACGCTGTTGATCGATTTCATTATTGACTACCGCAATCGTGGTTTTGACGTGAAAACGGCCGTGCTGGAGGCCGGCGCTGTGCGTGCTCGCCCGATTCTGCTGACTGCGCTGGCGGTGGTTGCCGGCACGTCGATCATGATCACCGATCCGGTTTTTGGCGGCCTCGGCGTTTCGATGGCGTTCGGTACGCTGGCCGCGACGGTGCTGACCCTGTTTATCACCCCGCTGATGTATTACCTGTGGCAGAAAAACAAGCCGTGGGGCGAAGCGGATGCATGTCTAACCAATTGAATAACCTACAATAACAAGGAGATAAGAATGACCATTCAACGCATGATACGGATTATCGCAGGCACGTTTATCCTGCTTAGCCTCTATCTGTCTTACCGCTATAACGGCGTGAATCTGACCGAGCCAACCTGGCTCTGGTTTACCGCTTTTGTCGGCGCCAATCTGCTGCAGTCCGGCTTCACGCAGTGGTGCCTGATGGAAATTATTTTGTCGAAGCTCGGCTTCAAGCACAGCTGCGACAGATAGAAGTGCGCTGATTCTCGGCGTACCCATCACCCGTTTGACGGGCGCAGGCGGCGACCCTCTTCCCCTCCCCCTCCCTTCAAGAAACGTCGTCTGCGCCTGTCATTAATCCCGGAGCATGTAGGGATGCCGATCTGGCAGCCCGTGCAAACTAGGATAACCGCGTGAGCGTGGCTATCCCGGTTGCAGCGCGTCGCCTGCTGATGGCAAAAGCCATGATGTCAATTAACCATGCCAATCAGAAACAAGGAGTAAAAAACATGCAGTTTATGCAACAAAATGCCGTTTATATCTTTCTGGCTCTGTTTATCGGCTGGATGCTGTGGCAGCGCATCATCGCTCCGAAGCTCTCCGGTGTGAAAACGATTTCTGCCACTGATTACATGCAGATGCGCGATCAGCCTCATACGCTGGTTGATGTGCGTCAGCGTGGAGAGTGGCAGTCCGGACATGCCAGCGCCGCAACCCATATCCCGCTCGGCGAGATTGCCAACCGTATGCGTGAGATCCCGCAGGACAAGCCGGTTGTCGTGATCTGCGCATCCGGTAATCGGTCGGCGATGGCCGCAACGGCACTGGCCAAGCAGGGCTTCGAAACCGTTTACAATTTCGCCGGCGGCATGGGCGCCTGGCAGGGGGCAGGGCTGCCGGTCCGACGCGGTTAGAGTCGGCTAGGCGTAAGCCGGGTCGCCTGAGCCGATGAGTCTGTCACTATGGCTGGCTGCTCCGTTGATCGGTTTGGCGCTGTCGCTGTTTGCGGCCGGCGGCGGCATGATCGCGGTGCCGTTGCTCAGCTTCGGGCTCGGCATGCCGCTGAAGCAGGCGATTGCGACGAGCCTGATTATTGTTGCCGCAGTGAGCTTGATCGCGTTGTTGCAACAGCGGCGCTGGCAGCTGATTGAATGGCGCATGCACCGCTTTTTCGCCGCCGGCGGCATAGTCGGCGGCTTTATCGGCGCAACGCTCGGTCTGCGTATTTCCGATCATGTGCAGGCAAGCGTGTTTGCCGCGCTGGTGCTGTTTGTCGCATGGTGGATGCGCAGCGACCGGATGGCGCGGATTGTCGCGCAGGCCAGGGGACGGCCGTGCGACTGCCGCTATTCGCTGCTGGCAGGACTTGTGACCGGTCTGCTGACCGGCCTACTCGGCGTCGGCGGCGGGTTCCTGATCGTGCCGTTGCTGTTGCTGCTGGGCGTCGCCAGTTTTCAGTCGGCCGTAGCCCATTCGCTGGTGCTGATTGTATCGAGCTCGCTGGTCGCGGCACTCAGATATGCGGAGGATCTGGATATCGCATGGCAGCCGACGTTGCTGATCGTGCTGCTGGCGACGGCCGGATCGTGGGCGGGCGGCATCATAGCCGGCAAATGTTCGTCGGAGCGTCTGCAGCGAGTATTCAGCCTGATCTTGCCGCTGATTGCTGCGTGGGTGCTGTTGCGGACATTCAGTGACTGGTAGGCATTGAAGAGAAAGAGAATAAAAAGCAAAAGGAGAAAGGAATGAAACGATGGATTATGATGG
>CAYSMR010000039.1:0-11965 GCA_964432195.1 uncultured Zetaproteobacteria bacterium
CTCGGCCGCGGCGAACTGGATATCGTTGCGCAACATGATAAGCTGATCGTGTTTGTCGAGGTCAAGGTGCACCGTTCGCATGCAGCCGCCCTGCAAGCCATGCATCCGGACAAATGCGCCCGGCTGCGCTCGGCGGCGGAAAACTGGCTGAGCCGCCACCCCGAATACTGCGACTGGCCGTGCCGTTTTGATTTAATCATCCTGACCCTTGGAGTAGGCTTGGCGGCGCGGCTCGGGCCGCACATTTAACAGATGGAGGATATCATCAGGTGAGTGAGAGCCGGCAGCAGACGCATCCATTGATTGAACAGGCTTTTGGCGACGGCATCGAGCTGCGTCGCCGCTGCCTGACGCTGCTGGCCGAACCGCTCACGCAGGCCGCCGATGCGATCGTCGCCTGCCTGCAGAACGGCGGCAAGGTTCTGGCCTGCGGCAATGGCGGCTCAGCCGCCGATGCGCAGCACTTCGCCGCCGAGCTGGTCAACCGATTCGAGATCAATCGTCCCGGCATGGCCGCCGTCGCACTGACCCACGACGCCTCGGTGATTACCAGCATCGCCAACGACTTCTCGTTCACGCAGGTCTTCTCCCGCCAGGTCGAGGCGCTCGGACGGCCGGGCGACCTGCTGCTGCTGATCTCGACCAGCGGCGACTCGGAGAATATCGTCGCCGCAGCCGATGCGGCCGCTGCAGTCGGCATGCAATCCATCGCGCTGACCGGCAAGGATGGCGGCGCGCTCGGGCGCAATGCCCATATCACGCTGCATCTGAATATCCCGCATCCGTCGACGCCGCGCATTCAGGAGATGCATATCACCTGCCTGCATATCCTCTGCGCGCTGGTCGATCAATCCATGTTTGGAGGCTCTGATGGCAATTAAACCACTCTCGTTCAGCAAGCTCAAAACCGTCCCGCTGGCCAGCCGCAAGGTGGACAGCGACAGCAAGGATTTCGGCGCGCCGTTCCAGCCCGGCACCGGCTTTGAAAGCTTTCTCTGCAGCCTGCCCAATCTCGGCTGCGCCGGCGATCTGTTTCGTCTGCGCGATGCAATCACCGGAGCCTATCGCAACAAGCATGCAATTATCCTGGCCTGCGGCGGACATGTGTTCGATTCGGGTCTTGGTCCGCTGATCTGCCGTCTGATCGAACAGAAGGTCGTCACCGGGCTGGCGCTGACCGGCGCAGCGCTGGAACAAGATGTCGAAATCGCGATCTCCGGCCGCACCGTGACTGCTCGCGAGCGCGAACTCAATGAGGGCAGCTATTTCATGACCGAGGAAACCGGCTGCCTGATCAATGACGCAATCAATTTCGGCGCGCTGGAGAACTGGGGCATCGGCAGGAGCGTCGGCAAGCGATTGCAGGACTCGGAACTGGAACATCTCGACCACTCGGTCGTCGCCACGGCATTCCGCTACGGCATTCCGGTCTCGGTGCATCCGGCGATCGGCGCCGATGCATTCTGCTTCCACCCGGCCGCCCACGGCGAGTCTCTAGGCGTGGCCGGCATGGTTGATTTCCGGCTGCTGGCCGGCATGATGGCTGCGGCCAGTCACGGCGTCGTGATCAATATCGCCTCCAGCGTCGTCATGCCGCGCGTACTGCTGCAGGCCGTCGATGCAGCCCGCAATGTCGGCAAGACCATCGAATCGATCACTACCGCTGTCATCGATCCGGCCGCCAGCTCCAGCGCCGTAACCGATGTCGTCAGCTGTCTCGCCCTGCCTGACGGGGCCGGCTTCTGGCTCTCCGGCCCTGACGAGATCCTGGTGCCGCTGCTCTTTGCCGCGGTGCTCGAAGCGCTCGGCGACGATCTGGCCTGAACAGCGCCGACAATCATCTGAACCATATCAAGTAATTCTGAAGGAGTTACCATGTTACTGATCCGAATCCTGATCCCTGTTGCCGCAGCGCTGTCGCTCTCCGGCTGTTTCGCGACAGCCATTGTCGGCGGCGCGGCCGCCGGCGCGTCGAGCATCCACGATGAACGCACCATCGGCCGCCAGCTCGACGATGCGGCGATCGCGACCAAAATTGATGCCCGCCTGATCGCCGAGCGGGACATGCCGTCGCGCTGGGTCGGCGTCGAGGTGATCCGCGGTCGCGCGACGCTGACCGGCCATCTGCCGACCCGCCGCCATATCGAACGGGCTGTCTATATCACCAAACAGATCCGCGGCGTTGTCAGCGTAGACAACCGCTTGCAGGTCGGCACGCCAAAAATCCGCACGGTCATGTCCGACACCTGGATCACCGCCCGCATCAAACGCCGCCTGTGGCAGGACAAGCTCGTCTCCGGCTTCAAGATCCATGTCGAAACCGTCGACGGCAAGGTCTATCTGCAGGGGCTCGTGAACCGGATGATCGAACGCCAGCGCGCCAAGGATATCGCCCGCAGCACGCCAGGCGTGACTGCGGTAATCGATCTGATGCAGTCCGGCAACTCGTAAGCGCGGCCTGATGCGCGATAGCGCCCCCCAGGCAGTCCCCCAGACGACAGCCCTTTACGTCGACGAACTGCGGCAGGCCGTCGCACTGGTCCGGCGCTGGAAGCGCGAGGGTAAACGCATTGTGTTCACCAACGGCTGCTTCGATCTGCTGCATCCGGGCCATATTGATTATCTGCAACGAGCCGCGTCCCTCGGCGATGCGCTGATTGTCGGTCTGAATGATGATGATTCCATTCGCCGGCTGAAGGGGCCGCTGCGACCGGTCAATCAGCTGGCCGATCGCGCCGCAATGCTGGCCGCGCTGCGCGCCGTTGATCTGGTCGTGCCGTTTGCCGAAGATACGCCGCTAAAGCTGATCACAACGCTGATGCCCGATATTCTGGTCAAGGGGGGCGACTACCGCCCGGATGAGATTGTCGGTGCCGCCGAAGTGCGCGCCGGCGGCGGCGAAGTCATTGTCATGCCATTTCTCGACGGCCACTCCAGCAGCGCCCTGATCCGCCGCATTCAGGCGCTCACTACCTGAACAGAACTGTTACAACCGAATCAGGGCAGACGATTCGATTCCGCTTCAGTCTTCCTGCTGCTTCTCCGAATCCGTTTCCTCGTCATCATCGCCGGTCACGCCATCATAGATCGCGCCGCCGACCTTGAACGGCACCTTGATCACCTCGACGCCGACATCGACCGCAGTGCTGACCGCCGTGGCGACGCAGCCGTTCAGGGCCGTCATGATCAATAACGGGAGCAAAACCTTCTTCATATCGACAATGCTGCCACAGAAGTGGCCGCGGCGCATCAAAAGCTCCACTCCAGTTCGCTGTAGACCCGGTCATTGGATGCGAAACGGCCGAACAGGCCGCCTGTGCCGCTGATGATATCCGCGCCCAGCGCGCCGACCAGATTATCACTGAACTCATAACTGATTTTCGGACGCGCCAACAGGCCGCCGTCATCGAGATCGGCCAGCAGCAATATTTCCGGTTTCAGTTTCTCGTTCATGAAATCCGTGGCGATGCGCAGGGTTGCAATGTTCGGCGTTGTTCCGAGCGTCGTATCCACAACCGGCGCATTGATAACCTGCCGGCCGAACAGCTGCGCTCCGATCGTCCAGTTCGAGACCGTGTAATCGATTGCAATTGCCCCGTTCAGCGTCGTGCGCCGTACCACGGATCTATTCCATATCAGGCTCGTGGTGTTGATGCCCTCGCCCAGATTCACGGCCACCTCGCCGCGCACGACAAACGGTCCGAATGCATTGGAGAACGAACTGCCCAGCGTATGCATGCGCAGATGTTTCAGCTGCATGATCAGCGTCGCGCCGCTGAGCTGGCGGAACAGGTTCGGCGTGTCCTGCCAACCGTAAAAATAGTTCAGCGACAGATCCCAGTCGTCCAGATTGGCCCGCCACGCAACACCAAACTCGCTGTTGCGCAGCGACCAGTTCGGCTGTTCGGGCGCCAGCGCATGCAGCGCGATCCCCGGCGGCGGAGTCTGCGGCGCAAAACCCCAGCGCGAACCGGTCGGCGCGAACTCGCCCGGCCGCGCATCGGGAATCATGATAAACTCGAACTCATGCTCGGCGTCGCCTATCTCGGCATAGTAATTCAACCGCGCCGACCAGAGTCCGATGCGCGAATCGAGGAAATCATCGAGAATAAACTCGCGCAGATCCAGCGGATTGATGATATCGAGCATGCGGATGCCGTCAGTCTTGCCCCAGACAATCTGCTGCTGGCCGATGCGCAGATCGAACGCATCGCCGCCGTAGAGCAGATAGGCCTCCTTGCTCTCGATACGGGTGCGGTAGTGCTGCTTGATGCCGGGCGTTAGATCGGTGCGGTTGGTCGCATTCACATCCATCGCCGCGTCGTACCATGTCAGCGCGCGGCTCCTGAATTCCCAGCCGCCGCCCAGCACGGCCTCCGGCTTCAGATCGAGCCGGTTCTGGATTTTATCGAATCGCTTTTTGCCGCTGACGAAATAAGCGCTCTCGTTTTTCACTGCCCCGTGCAATGTCCATTCAAATGCGCGCGCCTGTTCAAAGCACAGGCTTTCACCACAGAGAGCACAGAAAACACAGAGGACACCCTTTTTGAATACCTCCGAGGGCGCAGCGCGGCGCCGCATAAAGCCAAACCATAAGCCGGCTAACAGGCCTTGACTCTCCGCTGCGTCACGCTGCGGCACACAGCTTTTGACTTTCATGTTTCAGATTTCGACCTGAGCAAAACTGGGAACAGATAACAGCTGGCCAGATAGCAGATCGCCATTGAACCGGCCACCAGCACGCCGAGCTTCACCTGCGGATAGAGGTGCGCGCTCAGCAACACCAGAAAACCGCCGATCACCACCAGCGCATTGAACAGCAGCGCGCGCCCGGTATCCTCGTTGGAGGCGACGACGATCGCGGCATGATCCAGCCCCTCGCGCTGATAGTGACGATAGCGGTAGAGATAGTGGATCGCGAAATCGACGCCGATGCCGAGCGCCATCGCGCCGGTAATCGCCGTACCGATCTCCAGCGGCAGCCCGATCAGCCCCATAATGCCGTAGATCACGACAACCGAAATCGATACCGGCAGCAGCGCCAGCCCCGCATCGCCAAGCCTGCGGAACATCGCCAGGCAGAGCAGAAAAATGAACGCGAGCGCCAACAGCAGCGACTGGATCTGCCCCTTGATAATCAGATCGGAAAAGCGGTAGGTCGTATAGGCGGTGCCGGCGAATTTCATTGTCGCATTCGGAAACCATTCCGGCTGATGCTGCTCCAGCAGCTGCACCAGATGGGCCGCATCAGCGCTGCTGTCGCTCTTGAGCTGGATGCGGATATGGGCCTGACTGTAATCGGAGGTAATGAAGGAATCGAAATCATCCGGCGCGCCGGAAAACGAATAGAGCAGCAGATACTGGGCGGCCAGATCGGAACTGGCCGGCGTGACCCGCCAGGCCGGCTTGCCCTCGTGCATGACCTTGTTCATCTCGGCCAGGAATTCGGCAATCGACGACGAATCGCCGACCACGGCTTCGCTTTCAGCCAGCGCCTGCAGCTTGCTCATGCCGGCCAGAAAAGCGGGATCGAGCACGCCGTCCTGTTTGCCGGTATCAAGCATGATATCGAGGCTGTTGGTGCCGGCGAAATGGGCATTCAGCGTCGTATCGGCCTGCCGGATCGGATCGGACGGGCGAAATTCCGACACCAGCGACGAGTTCACCTGCAACTGCGACAAACCATACGCGGAGCCGAGCATCAGCAATGCGAAGACCGCCAGAATACGACGGGGATGATCGATCACCATGCGACTGACCCAGTTCAGATAGCCGGCAAAGGCCAGCTTTTTCAATGCCTGTTCGCGATGCGGCAGCACCGCCTCGATGGCCGGAATAAACAGAATCGTGATCACAAACGCATAGAGGATGCCGACCGCCGCGAACAGCCCGAAATAGCGCATCGGCAGCAACTCCGACGTCAGCATGGCCAGAAAGCCGGCCGCCGTCGTCAGCGTCGTCATCAGGATCGGCGACCACATGCCGCTCATGCCGGCAATAATCGCCTGCTGCTTGCTCTGCTGCCGGCCGGGGCGGCCGGCCTCGACCCGGATATGGGTCAGCAGATGCACCGAATCGGCAATGCCGACCGCCAGAATCAGGATCGGCAACAGCGTTGTCACCGTATAGATCGGAATGCCGACCGCTGCCATCGTACCGAGCATCCACAGCTCGGAGAGAATCACGACAGCCAGCGGAATCAGCACGCCGCGGATATTGCGGAAGGCCGCGAACAGCAGCAGCGCCAGCAGCGCCAGAATCATCGGCTGCATCTGCTGCATATCCTGCGGCATATAGACGCCGAACACCCCTTCGATAATCGGCCGGCCGGTAATCAGGATCTCCTCCGGACCGCCGCGCGCATCGATCTCGGCCACCTTCTCTTTAATCAGCTGATAGATCTCATGATAGCGACCGAGATAGGAGGGATCGGGACGCACGACAATCAGCGTCCCCCTGCCATCCTCGCTGACGATCGAGCCCATATAGATGCCATTATCAACCAGTCGCCGGCGCAACTGATCAATCGCCGCCGGATCGCTCAGCGGCTGCTGCATAAAGTGCTCGACCTCCATGCCGGCGGCCGTGCCGCGAATATCCTTGATCGTGGAGAGACTCATCAGATCGGAGAGCGCCAGCGTGCGGAACTGCTTATGCATCTGCAGCCAGCCGGTCAGCTCGTCGACCAGCTTCAGCGTATGCGGATTGTAGATGCCCTCCGGGCTCTGATTATTGGTAATGCCGATCACGACCATATCGGCCGACGAGAAGAGCTTTTCCAGTAGCTTCTTGTTGGCGTAGGCGTCCATGCTGTGCGGCAGCATGTTCTCGATATTGGTCTCCATCTTGATCTTCGGCAGCTGCGACACGAAGCCGGCCGTTATCACGGCCAGCAACAGCAGCACCGGCCAGGCGCGGTGAACAATCAGTGAAAAGATACGTTGCATGCTTGATCCCTTATGATCCAAATCGTCAGTACACAAATCGCGGCGACCGCCGCATCACAGGATGAGGGCGTCAACCAACGCCCCTCGCCTGCCGGACAACTCACCTGTTTATTTCCGGTAACCGCGCTTGAGCATGCGCTCGGAGAAGAGGCGGTTGGAGAGCCCGGTGTTGTATTTCAGCTCGGAGAAGCGCATCTCGGTGCGGTGCCCGGTCTGCACATTCTCCATTGTCACCGCCGTCGCCGTCCAGATGCCCTGAATCCGGCGCACGTCATCGGCGTGAAAATGCTTCAGCTCCCGCCCTGTCCGATCCCAGTAATCGATGCGGATGGCCAGATCGATATCCTTGCGGATATAGTGCACGGTTTTGGCATAGCCCAGATTCTTTTTCAGCTCGTCTGTTTGCGGCACGCCCTGCACGACCCAGCAGTCGTGCCCGTCGACCGTTTCCGAGCCGAGCAGCGTCCAGTTGTAATCCGCCAGCTCCGGCGTCTGCTTGATATCCTCGAATGTGAAATCGGTACCCATGAAATAGTCGCCGCGATCCGACGACGAGATCCGGCGCACCTTTTTCAGCGCCGGCAGGTAGAGCCACTGATCGTCATCGCGCGCCGTACCGTCATAATCGTAGGTCAGCAGCGCCGTGTCTCGGATATTGGCCGGCTTCAGGAAATAGGAGATCGATTTTTTATCGCGACCGTAATCCTTGCGAAAAGCCACCATAAAACGCTCGCGCACGCCGCCGCGACGATCGATCAGCTTCTGATAGATCTGCTGACTCAGATCATCGCCGTCATCGCGCTGATCGACGCGCTGCATCACCTGCAGGCCGGTCAATCCGCTCGCATCGGCCGCGTACGCAGCTGTCGCGCCGATCACGCCCCATCCAAGCAGCAGCGCCGCCGCACCGTTCCTGATTACTCTGTTCATCGCTCTCCTCCCTCCGCAGCAGCAAGCCCCGCCCCGATCAGCTGCAGCAGGCTATCCAGCTCTGCCTCCAGCTGCTCCAGCGGCGCGTCCATGCACAGCGGCATATTGTATTTGGTTGTCGCATTATAGATATCGGCAGCCACAGCTGCCGCATCGCAGGCCCGGATCTCGCCGCTGCTGATGCCGGCGGCAATCAGCTCCCGAAGCTGTGCCGCGGCCCGCAACTCAAAGGTCTGCAGCACATCCCGATGACGCTCGGCAATCAGCTGCACAAGCTCGAACATATGCGGCGTTTCCGATACGAAACGGTGCAGATAACGCAGGCGCGCCAGAGAAAATGCCCGTATCGCAACCATCGCTCCGCTCACCTCCGCGGCGGCCTGCTCGCCGGCCAGAGCCTTCTCGCTCATGCAGCAGCGCGCCCCTGCAACGGCGATATCTTCCTTGTTTTTGTAGAAACGATAGAGATTGCCGACGCTCATCCGGCAATCGGTGGCAATTTCGGCCATCGTCGTCTTGCCGTAGCCATAGTGCGAAAAACGGCGGATCGCGGCGCGGACAATGCGCTCTTTTTCCGGAATCTGCATGCCCGCATACTGCGCTGCCGGGTAGTGAATATCAATCAATAATATTCATTATTCACTGCGCTGCTAAAAAAAACGGGCGACCTGACCGCCCGTACATTACGGCAGGGCGAGCAATAGCGGGTTTTGCTTTCCCTGCGCGAACACAGTGACAGCGCCCTGTCCGGTCTACTTGAAAATCGAATTATGCGCCCAGGCCACCGTACCGTCGGCCAGTTTGACCTGATACCAGTCCCCCTGCTCCGCCAGCCGGGCCACCGCTGCGCCGCGACGCAGCTTGGCAACAATACGGCCGGACGTGTTCGGCCGGCTGCGGATATTGCCGACATTCACCGATACCACCAGCTGCTGCGGCGCAGCGGTGGCAGCCGGTGCAGCAGCTTGATCCACGACTGCCTCCGCCACGCGCGGCAGCGCAGGCTCTTCGACTGCGGCAGGCTTAGCGGCCGGAGCGCTGGTGACCGCGGCTGACGCAGCGCGCTCCGCCGCCGCTGGCTTGTGCTGCGCAGGCGCTGCCGCTACGGCCGGCTCCGGAATATCGATCTTATGACCGGTCTTTTTCGCAATCATCTCCAGTTTCGCGCGCGCCTCGGCCTTGCGGCCGTTTGAGTAGATCGGCCGCTCGACAACCGGCGGCAGCGTGATCACCTTCTGCAGATAGGGGATCGCCTTCTTATACTTGTGCTGCTCCAGCCAGTAGTCGCCCATGAAATAGTTGGCATCCATATCATCCGGCGCAATCACCAACGCCTTGTTCAGATACTCGAGCGCCCTATCGTCATCACCGAAGCCAATAAAGCCGCCTGGCACCATATAGTAGAAGCTGCCCAGCGTCGTATAGACCGAACCGTGCAGCGCATTCGGATCGATCTTTTCGGCGGCCAGCAACAGGTCCCGCCCCTGCTTCATCTGCGGCATCGCGTTGAACATCGAACTGACACCGCCCATCGCGCCGGCGTAACCGGCCCGAATGATCGCCTCCCAGACCTTCGGTTCGGCGCGATCCGGATACTGCGCGCTCAGCACCGAGGCCTTGTCGACCAGCGCCTTGAATGTCGCCTCTTTCTGGTTATCCGGCGTCTTGTAATTGGCAATTGCCCACTGATGCTGCAGATCCAGCACGGCATCCTCGAGCGTACCGGCCCATGCCGATGTCGCCATCAGCGCTACTGCCGCAAACAGCCCTGTCATCCACTTGCTCATTTTCATCGTGATCTCTCCTTTTCGCTTATGCTTCGTTTTTGGCAAATTTTCGGGCGATGCGATTCTGGGCCGCCAGCGCCTTGTCGACAAGGCGCGGAAACAGCACATTGATGCGCACGAACAGCGCTTCGGGAAAACCGAAATAGATATCCTTGCGATCATTATTGATCGCGGCAATGATCTTCTTCACGACATCTTCGGGGGCATCCATATTCATGCCGGTCGCCTCGCCCATGCGCATCACGACATCGTTGCTCATCGGCGTTTTCACGGCGCGCGGCGCGATATAGGTCACCTTGATATTGGTATCGGCCAGCTCGCGCCGCAGCGCTTCGGAAAAGCCGCGCAGGCCGAACTTGGTTGTCGAATAGGCGGTGAAATAGGCAAAACCGATCGAGCCGAATATTGAACCGACATTGACAATACGGCCGGCATTCTGCTCTTGCATGGTCGGCAGAACCGCCCGCGCCAGCCACATCGGCGCCAGCAGATTGACCCGCACCATCAGCTCGATCTTCTCCGGACTCTCATCCTCGAAGGCTGCGAAACTGTTGATGCCAGCCAGGTTGATCAGCAGATCGATGCCGCCGAGCAACTCGCGACACTCATCACAGGCGATGCGGCAGCCTTCGGCCGACGAGAGATCGCCAGCAACCGGAAATGCGCCCTCCAGCTCGCCCGCCACCTGATGCAGCGCATCGGCATTGGCATCGATCAGAGCCAGTTTCGCCCCCCTGGACTGCAGCTCCCGGGCCAGAATCCGACCCATGCCACCGGCCGCGCCGGTTAGCATCACACGTTTTCCACTTACCTGCATATTATGCTCCTTCCCGCCGGATCAGCGGCAGGCTGCGAAAGATATCGCCGTACAATTTATAAAACATCCGGGCGCAGTGAATCACTGCGGCGCGGTCGGCCTCGTCATCGAGCCGGTTCATCAGCTTCTCGTAAAAATCGACATGGCCGACATCGAGCGAGCCGTGTGAAGTCAGATAAGAGAAGGCTGTCTTCGGCAGGCCTAGGCTCTGCTCGATATTGCCGGCGGCGCTGGTCGCCAGCGACACGCTGCTTCCCTCGAGCACCAGCACCATGCCGAAAAAGCCGGCCGGATTATTGCGATAGACCGTGTCATAGGCGTAGGCGACCATCAGTTCGGTGGCCGGCAGCGGCACGGCGTTGCGCACCGCCTCCTTGTCGGCACCGCAGGCCGCAATATCGTTCAGGATCCACTCCTGATGGCCCATCTCCTCCTCGATATATTCGCCGATCGCCTCGCGCAGCCACTCCAGCCGCTCGGGCAGCCGGCCGCCGGTCGCCATCAACAGCGGCACCGTGTGCTTGACGTGGTGATAGGCCTGACCGAGAAAGGCCAGATAGCTCTCCAGCGACAGTTCTCCCGCCGCGCCCATCCGGATAAACGGGATCGACAGCAGATCGTTGCGTTCGGCCTCGGTTACTGCAATCAGATCATCATAAAATGCCATTTATTGCTCCTCATATAATTGATCAATCTCTGTTTCGTAACGCTCGAAAATATGCTGCCGGCGCGGTCGCCCGGTACCGGTCCAGAGGCCGTTGGCCACGCTGAACGGCGCATCAGCCAGCAGCCAGCGGCTGATCCGGGCATAATCCGGCAGGCGCACATTGGCGGCATCGACGGCCCGGGCTACGGCATCATCAACCGCCTCGTCGGCCATCGCGTCGACAGACTGGCGCGAAACAATAACGGCGACATTAAACGGCCGCGCTTCGCCAAACACGCAGCACTGGGCAATAGCCGGTTCGATCGACAGTTCGCGCTCAACCCACTCCGGCGACACATTGCGCCCGAACGCAGTGATGAAAATATGCTTTTTGCGCCCGGAGAGATGGAGAAAGCCGTCATCATCCAGATAACCGATATCGCCGGTCGGCCAGTAGTCGCCCGCAGCACGCGGCGCATCCCCCAGATAACCGGAAAAGAGTGCCCCGCGCACCAGAATCTCGCCGTCCTCGGCAAACCGCAGCTGCACATGCGGCAACGGTTTACCGACGCTGCCGGCGCGCCGCTCTCCCGGCCGGTTCACAGCCACAACGCTGCCCACCTCGGAGAGGCCGTAACCCTCGAATACCGGCAATGCCAGCGCCTCGGCGCGCTGCAGCAGCGAGACCGATACCGGCGCGCCACCGACTGCAATATAGCGCAGTCGCTGCGGTCGCGGCGCGCCCTGCTCAAGCTCCGTGACCAGCGCATGCAGCATCTGCGGCAGCGACACTTGCGCCGGCACAATATCCTCCACGATCTTGGGATAACGTTCGGAT
>CAYSMR010000040.1:0-11904 GCA_964432195.1 uncultured Zetaproteobacteria bacterium
CTACAGAAACTCCTCATCTCAGAAATTCTGTAAACAACGCGTGCAATTCCGACAAGTAAAGTTTTGCATCAGGGTTTTCTGTAGCATTGCGGCTGAACCGGCACCCGCCGGCAGATCGATATCGGGTTCGATATGGGAGAACGCACGTGTTCATCAATCGGAGTGATTCAGCGCTATTGAACCGATCATGGCTGCTCGCCATGACTGCCGCCGCACCGATCTGGGTCGCACTATACCTGCTACAGCGACCTCCTCTCAACGTCTCCTGGCCACTGCATGCGCCGCTGACCTTTTTGCTATTAGTCATGCTCTACCCGCTACTGGAGGAGATCGTATTCCGCGGCCTGATTCAGGGGGAGTTGATGCGCAAACCGCTGCTCCGCCGTGCCCATTTCGGCATCAGCCGCGCCAACCTGCTGACCAGCCTGCTGTTCACAGTCGCCCACCTGCTGAATCATCCGCCGCTGATGGCCATGCTGGTCTTTGCGCCATCGCTGCTGTTCGGCTATTTCCGCGATCGCCATGACGGCTGGCTGACACCATCGATACTGCTGCACAGCTGGTACAACTGCGGCTATTTTCTGATCTTTGCGCCTGTACTGCCGGCGCCGTGACAACAATCACTAGGTCTGTCGGCCGCTTTGTGGTTCAATTTCGACATGAAACAGCATCTGCACATCCTCGGCATCTGCGGCACGGCAATGGCCGCGATTGCGGCGCTGGCCAAGGACGCCGGCTGGCGCGTCACCGGCTCCGATTCGGGCGTCTATCCGCCGATGTCCGACTATCTGGCCGCGCTCGATATCGGGATCGCGCCGTTTGACCCGGCCAATCTGGAGCCAGCGCCCGACCTGTGCGTGATTGGCAACGCCATGAGCCGCGGCAACTGCGAGGTGGAAACCATCCTCAACCGGGGACTCTCCTACTGCTCCGGGCCGGAGTTTATCGGCCACTATATCCTGCCTGGCCGTCATGCCGTCGTTGTCGCCGGCACGCACGGCAAAACGACGACCTCATCACTGCTGGCGCATGTGCTGGAGCAGGCCGGAGAGCAGCCCGGCTTTCTGATTGGCGGCGTACCGGAGGATTTCGGCGGGGGAGCGCGCCTCGGCAGAGGGGCGCCGTTCGTGCTCGAGGGAGATGAGTATGACACCGCTTTTTTCGACAAACGCAGTAAATTTCTGCACTACCGCGCCCGCACGCTGATCCTGAACAACCTGGAGTATGATCATGCCGATATCTTTCCGGATCTGGACGCGATCAAGACCCAGTTTCACCATCTGATCCGCACCGTGCCGGCCGGCGGCGCCATTATCGTCAATGCCGACGACGCCAATCTCGCCGATGTGCTCGCGCGCGGCTGCTGGACGCCGCAGCTCCGCTTTGCCCGGCGCGGCGGCGCGGCGGCCGAATGGCAGTGGGAGGCGCTGGCCGAGGACGGCTCCGCCTTCCAGCTGTTCAGAAACGGCAAGCAGCTAATGCAGCTGGAGTGGTCGATGATCGGCCAGCACCATGTTGCCAACGCCTGCGCCGTTGCGGCCGCGGCGACCCGCCTCGGCGTCGAAGCTGAGCAGATCCGGCAGGCACTGGCCTCATTCTCCGGCATCCGGCGGCGCATGACGCTGGTCGGCGAGGCGGGCGGCATCCGGGTACTCGATGATTTCGCCCACCACCCGACCGCAATCGCCGGCATCGTCGATGCCGCAAAGGCGAGCATGCAGCGGCGCGGCAGCGGCGGCAAACTGCGGGTGGTTATCGAACCGCGCTCGAACACGATGCGTACGCGCACGCATCAGCAGCGGCTGCCCGACTGCTTTACGGCAGCCGATGAGGTGCTGTTTGTTCCAGCCTCCGCCCGCAACCTGCGCCCGGCCGAGCGGCTCGATATCGACGCCGTCTGCGCAGCCATCGGCGCGCACGCGCACTGCCTGCCCGACAGCGCCGCGATCATCGCCCATCTCTGCCGGCATGCAGCAGCGGGCGACGAAATCCTGATCCTCTCCAATGGCGGCTTCGACAATATCCACCGCCGCCTGCTCGCAGCACTGCACGAACTGAGCGAAGCGCAGATCAGTCTTGCGGATTCATAACAGAGAGCTACGGCTTACTGCTGCGTCGGCGGCACATCCGGCCCGAGCAGCAGCGCCAGCCACTGCGTATCCGGCCGCGATTCCAGCCCCAGCTTGACGATCATTGTCAGCGGCACCGACAGCAGCATGCCGACCGGCCCGAGCACCCAGCCCCAGAATACCAGCGACAGGAATACGACCAGCGTCGACAAACCGACCCCGCGCCCCATAAAGCGCGGTTCGACGACATTGCCCATCACGACATTGGCGATCAGGTAGCCCAGTCCGGCCAGCAGCGCCTCGCTGCCGCCCAGCTGCACCAGCGCCAGCAGAATCGCCGGCACCGCCGCAATAATCGAGCCGATATTGGGCACAAAATTGAACAGAAATGCGATCAGCCCCCACAGCAACGGATAATCCACGCCGATCACGGCCAGCCAGCCGGCGATAAACAGGCCGGTCGCCAGACTGATCCAGCTCTTGATCGAAAAATAGGCGCTGACGCTGCTTACAAAGCGCTCACCCCCCTGCATCGACGGCGCATCATGCGCCATTCTGGCCCATTTGTGCGGCAGCGCCGTCGCCTCGATCAGCATAAAAATCACCGTCAGCATAATCAGGAATGTATTGGTCAGCGCATTGCCGAGACCGGACAGCAGTTTGCCGGCCATGCCCATCGCAGCCGACGGATCCAGCGCCCCCATCAGCGCCTGCGATGAGACCGTAATCCCGATGCCGGAGAGCCACTGCAACGTATCGCCGCTGATCGCTTTCAGACGCTGCTGATAAAGCGGCAGATTATGTGAAAAGTCGGCAATCGACGTGCCGACAAACGCGCCGACCAGCAGGCCGGCCAGCATAATGGCCAGCGCAATCAGCAGCACGGCCCCTCCGGCCGGCACCCGCCGCGCCGTCAGCCAGTTCAGGGCCGGCAGGCAGATAATAGCGATAAACGCGGCCAGCAGAAACGGCACCAGTAGCGTCGAGGCGGCCTGCATGCCGGCTACGACAATGACAAATGCGGCCGCGCCGCTCAGCAGGCCGCGCCGCTCATGCTGCTGCATGCTATTCGTATGCACTCAGGCGCGGATCATCGACATCGAATGCCGTCTCTCCGGTCGCAAACATCAGCTTGATATAGGGAATACAGCCGCCGCACTCCTCGCCGCAGCGCGTTGCGGCCTGCGCCGCCTCAAAGCAGGCAAAGGGCTTCAGCTGCTCGAATGTCCTGCCTCCACATTCGCAGCGATTGACCTGTTCCTCATCCATGCTACTCCTCCTTCGCGTGATCCCGTTCTCCGAGCATCGGATACTGGCCGAGACGGGCGCCGAACGGCAAGCGCAGCATGAAACCGAGGCTATGCGTCGGCGCCTCCTGCAGATGCTCCAGACCGATCGTCATCGCACCATGCCCCTGTCGCGGCTGATCGCGCCAGGTGCCGAACAGCCGGTCCCAGACGGACAGATTAAAGCCGAAATTACTGTTGGTTTCGAGCCTCTCCACCGAGTGATGAATGCGATGCACATCCGGGGTGATCAGCAATAGGCGCAGTAGCCCGTCCAGCCGGGCGGGCAACCGCAGGTTGGCATGATTGAACATCGCCATCGCATTGAGCACGATTTCAAAGATGATCACGGCCAGCAGCGGCGCCCCGAGCAGTGTCACCAGCGCCATCTTGATCAACATCGACAATACAATCTCCAGCGGATGAAAACGCAGCCCGGTCGTCACATCGATATCGCGATCGGCATGATGCACCATATGCAGACGCCACAGCACGGGCACGGCGTGAAACAGCAGGTGCTGGGCATAGATCGCCAGGTCCAGCAGGATCACCGCGCATGCAATCTCGATGCCTGCCGGCCACGATAGCTGATGAAACAGGCCGAACTGCTCCGCTTCAGCCCACAGCGCAGCGGCAACCGCACCGCCGGGCAGCAGTAGCCGCACAACGATGCCGTTGATCGCGACAATGCCCAGGTTGGCCGGCCAGCGCCGGCGTCCGAAACGCAGCCTGCGCCGCGGCGCCGCTGCCTCGGCCATCATCATCAGCAGCAATACCAGCACAAACACTCCGAAACGCACGACGCTCACATCCATATCGCGATCCTGTATCATTCGTCATATGCATGCAAAGCATGCCGGCGTGCTCGCGCGGCAACAGGCGTACAAATTACGCTTGGTGCGCAGGCTCACAGCATATAGCTTACCGGTAAGCTTGCATGCCCGGCATCAACTGAACTGTTTGACAGCCACGGAGGAACAACAGATGAAACGCATTATGACCATCGCCATCGCTTCAGGCCTGATCCTGAGCGCCTGCGCAACCAACCCGAACGACCCGAACCGACATACCAAGGAGAATGCTGCTGCCGGCGCGGCCCTCGGCGCGCTGGCCGGCGCCGTGATCGGCTATCAGGGCGACCACTCCGGCGGCGCGCTGCGCGGCGCGCTGATTGGCGCTGCGGCCGGCGGCGCGCTCGGCGCCGGCACCGGCATCTATATGGATAAACAGGAGGCTGAATTCAATCGCCAGCTGGCCGATGAGCGCCGTCGCAACCAGATCGAGATCGAACGGCTGAAAAACGAGAACCTGAAAATCACAATGAACTCCGAGATCTCGTTCGCTTACGATTCGGCCCAGCTGACCCCGGCCTTCCACAACACGCTGGACAAGGTCGCAGATATCCTGAACCGCTATCCGCGCAGCACGATCCGGATCACCGGTCACACCGATAATCGCGGCTCGGCGGCATATAACCAGCGTCTCTCCGAACAGCGCGCCCAAGCGGTGAAATGGTATCTGACCGATCGCGGCGTTGATGCCCGCCGCATCATCACCGAAGGACGCGGCGAATCACAGCCGCGGGCGACCAACGCCACCGAGGCCGGCCGCCAGCTCAACCGCCGCGTTGAGATGCTGATTATTCCGGATCGCGATATTCAGTAACCGCTCCGCAAACCCTGTAAACTGCCCGGCCCAACCGCCGGGCAGTTTGCGTTTCAGAAAGCGCTGATGGTCAGCGTTTCCCGGCAGGCGAAGACGACCGGCCTGATAACAAGGCAGGATGTTTTTACATATCAGCTCTCTTCAACAGGCGTGCGCAACTACAAGCATACCGGCCGCGTCATCGGCTTCCGTCGCGGCGATCGGCTGCATCAATCACCTGCTCATCCTCGCTGCCGCGATGCTGATTGGCACCGCAGAACGGACAATAGATAAACTCCTGGGGGACCATCCGCTCGCACTGAACGCACTCGCGCCTGTAGGCCAGCGTATAACTGACCTTGACCGAAATGACGCCAGTCAGCATCGCACACATTGACACGCCGACAATAATCAGCCCCGACGCCAGCACGCGCCCGGCCGTACTGTGCGGCACAATATCGCCGTAACCGACCGTGGTCATTGTCACCAGCGACCACCAGCAGCCTTCAAAGGCATTGCTGATATTCTGCGGCTCGAGAAAGTAGATCAGATTGCCGGCCACCAGCACGATAATCGAGATCGCCGAGATCACGACGACCATAATCTCGAACACATCCCTCAGTGAAGAGACAAACAACTGCAAGGCCTTCAGATAGCGAATCAGTTTCAGCAGCCGGAATACGCGCAGCAGGCGAATGACCGTGTTGGCATCGCCGAACAGCAGCAGCGGCAGAATCGTGGCCAGATCGATAATGCCGTAAAAACTGAGCGCATAGGTCAGCGGCCGCCGGGCGCTGAACAGGCGCAGCAGATATTCGATCACGAACAGCGCGGTAACGCCGATCTCCAGCATGTAGAACAGTGTCTGCCAGCGCTCCTCCAGATGCTCGACCGTACCGAGCATGCCGATCACGACGCTGCAGATGATCACCAGCATCAGCAGCTGATTGACGCGGCGACCGACCGGCGAGCCGATATCGAACAGCCAGCGATTCAGCCGCGCCCGAAGCGGACTGGATATCGGCTCGTGCTTCCACGGTTGGTTATGTGCGGACATGACGCTGCTCCTTGGCGGGGTTTCGGTGTCGATCGTACAGGGATTTTCCCGATGCCTCCAACAGCTGACGCAACAGCTTGCAATTCATGCAACCGGCCGCGACGCATGGATGCACTTATCCGTTAATGCTCTAGGGTTCGGGGCCATGAGCCGTGAAACCCTGAAGATCTATCTGCCGGCCTTTGTCATCGCGCTGCTCGGCTTTGCGATCGCTTATCAGTTCGTCGATCTGGCGCCGCCGGCCCGCCTGACCATTGCCGCCGGCCAGCAGGGCGGCGCCTATTACGCCTATGCCGAACGCTATCGCGCCTTTCTGGCCCGGCGCGGCATTGAAGCGGTGATTCAGGAGACGGCCGGCTCGATCGACAACATCAAGCGACTGCAGCACAGCAGTGCCGATGTCGCCTTTGTCCAGAGCGGCATTCGCGCCCCCGATGAGCTGCGCTCGCTCGGCAGCGTCTACTATGAACCGCTGTGGATATTCCTGCGTCGCGATCTCGATACCTGCCTGCTCAACGAACTCAGGGGCCGCCGCATCAGCATCGGCATGAACGGCAGCGGCACGCGCGCGCTGGCCCTGCAGCTGCTTGCGGAAAACGGCATCGATGCCGGCAACAGCCGGCTGGAGAGCCTGGGCAACACGGCAGCGGCGCACGCCCTGCAACAGGGCGCGCTCGATGCGCTGCTGATTGTCTCCGGCCCGGACAACGCAAGCGTGCAGTCGCTGCTGCGCAGTCCGGATATCCATCTGATACCGATCCGGCGCGCGCCGGCCTATGCCCGTCGCATCGCATCGATATCAACCGTCACGCTGCCCGCAGGAGCACTGGATCTGGCCCGCAACACCCCGGCCGCAGACACGCCGCTGCTGGCCGTCACGGCGACGCTGGCTGTCCGTGAACAACTGCATCCGGCCCTGCAGGGACTGCTGATGCAGGCCGCCACGACGATTCACAGCGGCCACAGTCTGCTGGCCGACGCCGGCAGCTTCCCGTCCCCCCCCCCGCTTCACCAGCATGCCGGTCAGCGATGAAGCCGTCCGCTATTACCGCTCGGGTCCGCCGTGGCTGCAACGCTTTCTGCCGTTCTGGGCCGCCACGCTGGTGGATCGCCTGAAGGTGATGCTGTTGCCGTTCATCGCGCTGCTGATTCCGCTGTTCAAGGTGATGCCGCCGCTCTATCGCTGGCGCATCCGCTCGCGCATCTACCGCTGGTATCAGCAGCTGGGCGACATCGATTCGGCGACAGCGGGAGCAGCCACGCCGGCGCTGCTGGATGACATCGAACGCATCGAAGCGGAAATCAGAAAAGTGCGCGTGCCGCTGGCTTATGCGCAGGAACTACTCTACGACCTGCGCCTGCATCTGGCGCTGGTACGCGAACAGCTTGAACAGAAACAGGATACCCTATGAACAAGAGCAACATCGAACTGCTGGCCCCGGCCGGCACAATCAAGAATATGCGCTACGCCTTCGCATTCGGAGCCGATGCGGTGTATGCTGGCCAGCCGCGCTACAGTCTGCGCGTGCGCAATAACGATTTTCAGCTGGAGAATCTGAAAACCGGCATCGACGAGGCGCATGCGCTAGGGCGAAAGTTCTTTGTCGCCAGCAATCTGCTGCCGCACAATAACAAGCTGGGGCGCTATCTGGAGCATATGCAGCCGGTCATCGAGATGGGGCCGGATGCGCTGATTATGGCCGATCCGGGATTGATCATGATGGTCCGCGAGCAGTGGCCGGAGATGCCGGTGCATCTGTCGGTACAGGCCAATACGATGAACTGGGCAGCCGTAAAATTCTGGCAGTCGGTCGGCATCTCGCGCATCATCCTGTCGCGCGAGCTCTCGCTCGACGAGGTGGCCGAAATCCGCCAGCAATGCCCGGACATGGAGCTGGAGGTGTTTGTGCACGGCGCGCTCTGCATGGCCTATTCGGGTCGCTGCCTGCTCTCCGGCTACTTCAACCACCGCGACGCCAATCAGGGTACCTGCACTAATGCCTGCCGCTGGGAGTACGGCATGGAGCAGGCCGGCGAGGATATCACCGGCGACATTATCCCGATCCGCTCGCTGCCAAGCGGAATCCTCGACGGCATGAACGCCCAGCCGTTCGCCGACACCGGCCATGTGGAGCGCCACCCGCTGGCCGACCGCGTCTATACGCTGAGCGAACCGAACCGGCCGGATGAGCAGATTCCGATCTTCGAGGACGAGCACGGCACCTATATCATGAACTCGAAGGATCTGCGCGCCATCGAGCATATCGAGCGGCTGGTCGAGATCGGCGTCGATTCGCTGAAAATTGAGGGACGCACCAAATCGCACTACTATGTCGCGCGCACTACCCAAGCCTACCGGCTGGCCATCGACGATGCCGTCGCCGGCCAGCCGTTCGACACTTCGCTGCTGTTTCAGCTCGATGCTCTGGCCAACCGCGGCTATACCGACGGCTTCTTCACACGCAAACGCGCCTCGGCCACCCAGAGCTACGACAGCGGCAACTCGCACTTCGATACGCAGCGTTTTGTCGGCGAAGTGGTCGGCTACGATGCCGCAGCGGGAATGGCCGAGGTGATTGTAAAAAACAAATTCTCGCTCGGCGATTCGATCGAACTGGTCAATCCGGGCGGTAATCTCACCTTTACTGTCGACGCCATCCACAACGCCCGTGACGGCCAGCCAATGAAGAGCGCGCCGGGCAGCGGCCACCGGGTCAGAATCCCGGTGCCGGCAGAACCGGATGCGCACGCGCTGCTGGCCGTGAATCTGAAGGGATAAGCTCGCGCGCAGATCAACCGAAGGGCTAACAGTTTGAGCGATTTTCTGCGATACTACGCCGCGCAGGCCGATGCGGCCGGCAAATGACGGGCAGAAAGGCAGAAGAACAGCATGGCAATGAAATATATTACTGACGACATCCGCATCAGCGGCATGAGTGAAATCGCAGCGCCCGAACAGGTGCATGCGGAGTATCCGATCAGCGAAACGGCGGCCCGAACAACCCACGACTCCCGCCTGGCCATCCACGAGATCCTGCAGGGCGAGGATGACCGCCTGCTCGTCGTCATCGGCCCCTGCTCGATCCACAACCCCGATGCCGGACTGGAGTATGCCCGCCATATCCAGCGCATGCGCGAGGAGCTCGGCCGCGACCTGCTGATTGTCATGCGCGTCTATTTCGAGAAGCCGCGCACGACGGTCGGCTGGAAAGGGCTGATCAACGATCCGAATCTCGACGGCAGCTTCGAAATCAACAAGGGAATCCGCCTGGCCCGCAAACTGCTGCTGGAGATCAATGAGATGGGCGTGCCGGCCGGTACCGAGTTCCTCGATCTGATCACGCCGCAGTATGTCGCCGATCTGGTCAGCTGGGGCGCGATCGGCGCACGTACGACCGAATCGCAGGGGCATCGCGAACTGGCCAGCGGCCTCTCATGCCCGGTCGGTTTCAAAAACAGCACCGACGGAGGCTTCAAGATCGCGATCGATGCGCTGCACGCCGCGCGCCACCCGCATGTCTTCATTTCGCTGACCAAGCAGGGCAAGTCGGCCATCTTCTCGACGGCAGGTAATGAGGATTGCCATATCATTCTGCGCGGCGGCAAGCAGCCGAACTATGACGCCGCCAGTATCGCCCGCGCGAGCGCCGAGCTGGAAATAGCCAAGCTGCCGGCCAATGTGATGGTCGATTGCAGCCATGCCAACAGCAGCAAGCAGTTCAAGCGTCAGATCGATGTCTGTGAAGATCTGGCCGGTCAGATTTCAGCCGGCAACCGCAATATCATCGGCGTGATGATCGAATCACACCTGCATGAAGGGCGGCAAGATGTCGTACCGGGCGAACAGCCGGCATTCGGTATCAGCATCACAGATGCCTGTCTCGGCTGGGAAGATTCCGAAGCGCTGCTGCACACACTGGCCGAAGCCGTACGCCAGCGCAGGGCACAGCAGCAGGACTAAAGCAAGCGGGGGCTTGCCCCACCCCGGCTTTACTCCTCGCCTTTTTTCTTGGCCTCGTTCACGCGCAGCGTACGTCCGGCATAGTCGGTGCCGTCGAGCTGGGCGATTGCAGCGTGCGCGCCGGCCGCATCCATCTCGACAAAGCAGTAACCCTTGAATCGCTTGCTGCGACGGTCCTTGACCAGCCGCACATCGATGACGGTACCGAACGGCGCGAACAGGTTCTTCACATCATCCGCGCCGGCATTGAACGGCAGATTGCCGACATAGATATTGCTGCTGGCCTCCTCGCCCCCCTCTTCGACTGCCGTCTCCGACGGCTTCGGTGCAAGAGCCACCAGCAGGCCGCCGAACAGCGCCCCCAGCAACAGCCCGGTCGCAAACAATGACGCGCCCGGCACGCTCTTCGGATCCAGCGCCGAAACCGCAAAATAGCCGACCAGCGACGCGATCAGCGACGCACCAAACAGCTTCGCAAAACAACTTCCACTCATGTACCACTCCAACACCGCTCTGCAGGCGGTTCAATCAGACGCGAATCATGCCCAAATATGCGTCGGAAAGCACCAAATAGTCAGCACTGTTCAAACGCGCTTCCGATTGGGCGCGAATGCGCTACCATGCCGCATGCGCACGATTTCCCTGATCCGGACCAGCGTCGCATCGCAGGCCGAGGCGTATGCGCTGGCTGATGGCATCGTAGAAGCGCGGCTGGCCGCCTGCGTGCAGATCTCTGACCCCGGACAATCAGTCTACCGCTGGCAAGGACGCGTCGAACATGCCGCGGAGTATTATCTCTGCATCAAAACGAGCAACGCCTGCAGCGATGCGGCGATGGCATGGCTGGCGCAGCAGCACTCCTACGAGCTGCCCGAGATTATCCGCACGTCATGCGAAGCGAGCCCGCCATATGTTGACTGGGTCGAGCAGCAGTGCGGAGACGCGGATTCATTGTAAGCGGCTGCCGCGATGGCAGACCAACAGGCGGCGATAGCACAGCGGCGCTGCCGGATCACGCGGCAGTAATATAAAACAATACAGGAGCAGACATGATTGAAGTCACATTTGCAGGAGCCCTGATTGCCGGACTGCTATCGTTTTTATCGCCCTGCGTACTGCCGCTGGTGCCGGCCTATCTGTCGTATATATCCGGCGTATCGGTCAATGAGCTGCGCCATCAGGATGACAGCGCCGCAGCCTCCTCGGTGCGCCGGCATGCGCTGGGACAGTCGCTCTGGTTTGTCGCCGGCTTCAGTCTGATTTTTATCGCGCTCGGCGCATCCGCTTCGCTGATCGGCCAGTGGCTGCTGATGCATATGGCGACCCTCGGCAAGGTCGCCGGCGCGATTATTGTCGTGTTCGGCCTGCACTATGCCGGCGTGATCCGTATTCCGCTGCTGATGATGGAGGCGCGCTTCGATACCGGCAGCATCAATGCCAAGCACGGCCTCGGAGCGCTGATCCTCGGCGCTGCATTCGCATTCGGCTGGACGCCGTGCATCGGACCGATTCTCGGCGCGATTCTGGCCGTAGCCGGTGCGCAGGCCGAAATGATGCGCGGCATCCTGCTGCTAGCCACCTATTCGCTCGGGCTGGCGATTCCGTTCCTGCTGGCCGCGCTGGCCACCGACAGCTTCCTGCGCTGGGCCCAGCACTTCAAGTCGCACTTTGACCTGATTGAGAAGCTCTCGGGCATGCTGCTGATTATTGTCGGCGTGCTGATCTTCCTCGGCAGCTTCAGCATCATCTCCGGCTGGCTGATCGAGTGGTTCCCGGCCCTAGCCGATATCGAAGGCGCATTCTCCTCCAGCCCCTGATCAAAAAAACGGGCCTGCGATGGCGCAGGCCCGTTCCGGATCGCCATGTTTGCGGTTTACATCCGCTTAC
>CAYSMR010000041.1:0-11809 GCA_964432195.1 uncultured Zetaproteobacteria bacterium
CGCACCGATACCTGCTCGATCGCCGATCTCTATCTGCCGCTGAAGCCCGGCACCGATGTGCCTCTGCTCACGGCAATGCTCAATGTGATGACCTGGGAAGGTCTGACCGATCGCGACTATATCGAGCGCCATACCGAAGGCTTCGACGCTCTGCGTGTGCAGGTCGAGGCGATGACGCCGAGGCGGGCGGCGGAGATCTGCGGGCTGGAGGCGGCCGATATTGTCAAGGCAGCGCTCTGGTTTGCCGAGCGGCGCACGCTGTCGTTCTGGACGATGGGCATGAATCAGTCCAGCTCCGGCTCGGACAAAAACAATGCGCTGCTGAATCTGCATCTGGCCACCGGTCAGGTCGGCAAGCCTGGTTGCGGTCCGTTTTCGCTGACCGGCCAGCCGAATGCGATGGGCGGCCGCGAAGTGGGCGGGCTGGCCAATATGCTGGCTGCGCACCGCGATTATGCCAATCCGGCACATCGTCGCGAGGTGGCCGATTACTGGGGCGTCGACCGGCTCTCCGAACGGCCCGGGCTGACCGCAACCGAGCTGTTCGATGCGCTTGAGGCCGGTACGGTCAAGGCGGTCTGGATCGCCTGTACCAATCCGGTCGTATCGATGCCCGATGCCCGCCGCGCCGAGGCGGCGTTACGGCGGGCGGAGCTGGTGATGGTCTCCGACGCCTATCATCCGACCGATACGACGCGCTGCGCCCATATCCTGTTTCCGGCCGCCGGCTGGGCCGAGAAAGAAGGGACGGTGACCAACTCGGAACGGCGCATCACCCATCTGCAGCAGGCGCTGCCGGCTGCAGGCGTCAGCCGGCCGGACTGGCGCATCGCCGTCGATTTCGCGCTGAAGCTGGGCGAGCAGTTGGGGGAGCAGTGGCGCGACGCATTCGATTATCCGGATGCCGAGGCGGTATTCAATGAACATCGCGGTCTGACCGGCGGCATGGATATCGATATTACCGGCCTCTCCTATGCGCTGCTCGACGAACAGGGGCCGCAGCAGTGGCCGTTTCCGAGCGGGGCGACGCGCGGAACCAGCCGCCTGTATGCGGACGCCCGCTTTGAAACCGACAGCGGCCGCGCCCGCTTTATCGATGTCCGCTACCGGCCGGTTGCCGAGCCGACCGATGCCGATTATCCGCTGTCGTTGACCACCGGCCGCATCCGCGATCAGTGGCATACGATGACCAAAACCGGCGCGGTGCCGCAGCTGATGCAGCATGTGCCGGTTCCTGCGCTGCAGATTCATCCCGATGATGCGGCTGCGCATGGCATCGGCGAGGAGGATCTGGTGCGTGTGAACTCGCGCCGCGGCGAGGCGTATGTGCCGGCGCAGATCAGTCGCGATGTGCGCCCCGGCGTGCTCTTTTTGCCGATGCACTGGGGGGAGATGAATGCCCGCGGCGGGCGGGCCAATAATCTGACCGTGGCCGCGATCGATCCGCTCTCCAAAGAGCCGGAGTTCAAGCATGCGGCGGTGCGGATCGGGCGCTTCGAGCCGGCCTGGCGCGGTATGATGCTGATCGCAGGGCAAAAAACGGCGCTGGGGCGGCAGATGATTGAAGGCTATACCTACGGCGTCGTCTCATGCATGGGCAGCGATCATCCGGTGACGACGATTGATCTGGCCTGCACGCAACCGCTGCGGGTCGAGCAGTACAAGCGGCTTGATCAGATGCTGGAGCAGGGGCAGCAGTTTGAAACGCTGACCTATTCGGATCGCAAGCACGGCATCAATCGCAAGGCGTGGCTGAGCGACGGCCGCCTGATCGCCGTGCGCTGGGTCGGCGGCGATATTCATGAGGCGCAGTGGCTGCGCAAGCTGATGCTCGAGGGGCGCGATGTGGGCGAGCTGCGCCCCTATCTGCTGTCGCCGGGCGGGCCGGTCAACAAGGCCGATACCAAGGGCAAGATTATCTGCGCCTGCCAGAATGTTGGCGAGCTGGAGCTGGCTGCGGCGATCCGCGACGGCGCCGATTCGGTTGATGCGATCAAGGCCTGCACGATGGCCGGTACCGGCTGCGGTTCGTGCGTGCCGGAGATCAAGCGGCTGCTCGTGCCGTGACGGCACGGCCGGATCCGGCCGCGCGGCTGGCGAACAATCGCCGCTGGTCGCAGGCCTGCCGTGAGCGGAATGCGGCCTTCTTCGAACAGTTGGCCGGACTGACGCCGGAGTATCTCTGGATCGGCTGCTCCGACAGCCGGGTGCCGGCCAACGAGATCATCGGCCTCGCGCCGGGGCAGGTGTTCGTACACCGGAATATCGCCAATCAGGTGCAGCGCGATGATCGCAACTGCATGGCCGTGGTTTAGTATGCGGTCGAGGTGTTGCAGGTGAAGCATATTATTGTCACCGGCCACTACGATTGCGGCGGCGTGCGCGCGGCGCTCTCCGGCGATCAGCGCGGCGTGGTCGATCGCTGGATCGACGGCATTCGCGACACCTGCGCGCAGCACCGCGATGAGCTCGATCCGCTGACCGGCGCGGCGCGCGTGAACCGGCTCTGTGAATTGAATGTGATGCGCAAGGTCGAGCAGTTGTGCGGCTCGGAGGCTGTGCTGGCCGCCCTGGCGGAACGGGCGCGATCTCAGCGTGTACGGCTGGATCTACAGCCTGAGCGACGGACTATTGCGGGATCTGCATGTGAGCCGCAGCGCGCCGTCAGACGAGGCCGCTTCCGGCCCCTGAGCCGAAAACGATCCCCGAGCAAAACAGAGGGTTGTTGCGCTATGCCCCCACTCTTATAATGCCTTTGCTTTCAAAACTAGACTGGGATGGACCATGACCTCCACACGACTCAATCGTCGGCAGTTTCTGCGCATCGGCCCTGATCACGCCGCAGTGTTACGTCCGCCGCGCGCAATCAGCGAGGCGGCATTCCGGGACAGATGCACGCGCTGCGGCGACTGCATCGATGCATGCCCCGAAGCGATTCTGCTGGCGGAGGGCGCAAACGGTTATCCCCGCGTCGATTTCGGGCGCAGCGCTTGCAGCTTCTGCGACGATTGCGTGCGCGCCTGTCCGACATCCGCATTGAATCCGGCGGCCGCAGCGCCGTGGAGGATCCGGGCCGTGATCGGCCCGTCCTGTCTGGCGGCGCGACAGGTGGTCTGCGTGACCTGCGGCGAGCAGTGCGAGGCGGCGGCGATCCGCTTCCCACCGCGCATCGGCGCGGTCGCGCCGCCGGAGATCAATATTGAGGCCTGTACCGGCTGCGGCGCATGCGTTGCGCCGTGCCCGGCCGCAGCCATCGAGGTGCGTCATCCAGATGAACCATGAGAACGGAACAGAGACGGTCGGCTGCATTGTCGGCGCGGTGCTGCGGCTGAAGCCGGGCGAGGATGCGCAGCTTGCGCGCCAGCTGGAACACTGCGACGGCGTCGAGATACATGGCGGCGATGCGCAGTCGCGGCTGGTGATTACGCTGGAGGCGCCGGACAGCCGCAGCATGCTGCGGCTCAGCGAGACGATTCAGCAGATGGACGGGGTGCTGCAGCTGACGCCGGTCTATCAATATTGCGATGATCAGCATAACGATGAGCAGACAGGAGGATGGAAATGGCGGTAACGCGCAGGGCATTTGTAAAATCCACGGCGGCGGCAGCCGCGGCCGCATCGATCGATATCACACTGCCGGGCATGGCGCACGCGGCGGAGATGTTCGACGCCGAGGCGAACCGGATCCGCTGGGATAAGGCGCCGTGCCGTTTCTGCGGCGTCGGCTGCGGCGTGATGGTCGGTACGAAAGAGAACCGCATTGTCGCCACCCAGGCCGATCCGAAAGCGGAGGTGAACAGGGGCATCAACTGCATCAAGGGCTATTTTCTTTCCAAGATCATGTATGGCAAGGATCGGCTGACCACGCCGCTGCTGCGCATGCGCGGCGGTAAATATCACAAGGATGGCGAATTTACGCCGGTCTCATGGGATGCGGCATTCGATATCATGGCCGAGAAATGGAAGCAGACGCTCAGGGCCAAGGGGCCGGAGGCGATCGGCATGTTCGGTTCCGGTCAGTGGACGATCATGGAGGGGTATGCCGCGGCCAAGCTGATGAAGGCGGGCTTCCGCTCCAATAATATCGATCCGAATGCGCGCCACTGCATGGCCTCGGCGGTCGGCGGCTTCATGCGCACGTTCGGGGCCGATGAGCCGATGGGCTGCTATGACGATCTGGAGCATGCCGATGCGTTCGTGCTGTGGGGCTCGAACATGGCCGAGATGCACCCGATTCTGTGGACGCGCATTACCGATACCCGTTTGAGCAAGCCCGGCTGCGAGGTGCATGTGCTCTCCACCTACAGGCACCGCTGCTTCGATCTGGCCGATAACGGCATGGTGTTCACGCCGCAGACTGATATGGTGATCCTGAACTATATCGCCAACTATATTATCGAGCATCAGGCGTATGTCCGGCCGTTCCTCGACAAGCACGTCAATTTCAAGACGACGCTGACCGACATCGGCTACGGCCTGCGGCCGGAGCATCCGCTGGAGCAGCGAGCCAAAAACCGGGGCAAGGGCGCGATGTCCGCCAGCTCCCTGCAGGAGTATGCCCGGCTGGTGAAGCCGTACACTCTGGCGTATGCGGCCCGGCTCTCCGGCGTGCCGAAGGAGCAGCTGCTGCGGCTGGCGCGGCTCTACGCCGATCCGAAAAAGCGAATCACATCGCTGTGGACGATGGGCTTCAACCAGCATACGCGCGGTGTCTGGACCAACAGCCTGCTCTACAATATCCATCTGCTGACCGGCAAAATCTCCGAACCGGGCAACAGCCCGTTCTCGCTGACCGGGCAGCCGTCGGCCTGCGGCACGGCGCGCGAGGTCGGCACCTTCTCGCACCGGCTGCCGGCCGATCTGGTCGTGAAGAAGAAAGCGCATCGCGATTTCGCCGAGCAGGTCTGGAAGCTGCCGGAGGGCACGATTCCGGCCAAACCCGGCTATCACGCCGTCGAGCACAATCGCATGCTCAAGGACGGCGTTATCAATGCCTACTGGTCGATGTGCAACAATAATATGCAGGCGGCCGCGAATATGAACGGGGAGACGCTGCCGGGCTGGCGCAATCCGGACAATTTCATTGTCGTCTCCGATGCCTATCCGACCGTATCGGCGATGACCGCCGATCTGATTCTGCCGACGGCGATGTGGGTCGAGAAGGAGGGGGCATACGGCAATGCCGAGCGCCGCACGCAGGCGTGGCGGCAGCAGGTGCAGCCGCCTGCGGGCGCGAAGTCGGATCTGTGGCAGCTGATGGAGTTCGCCAAGCGATTCCGGGTCAGCGAGGTGTGGCCGGCCGAGCTGCTGGCCAGGAAGCCAGAGTGTCGCAACAAAACGCTCTATGACGTGCTCTTTCGCAACGGCCGGGTCGATCGCTATCCGGCGCAGACAATCACCGATGATCACGGCAACGGCTACGCTAACGACGAGATGGATCACTTCGGCTTCTATGTGCAGAAGGGGCTGTTCGAGGAGTATCGCTACTTTGGCACGCACGGGCCGAAGAAGGGGCATAATCTGGCCGCATACGATCAGCTGCAGCGTGAGCGCGGCATGCGCTGGCCGGTCGTGGACGGCCGGGAGACCCGCTGGCGCTACCGCGAGGGTTCCGATCCGTTTGTGCCCAAAGGCAAGGGGTTATATTTCTACGGCCACAAGGATGGCCGGGCCAATATCATTTTCGCGCCCTATGAGCAGCCGCCGGAGATGCCCGATGCCGAGTTCGATATGTGGCTCTGCACCGGCCGCGTGCTGGAGCACTGGCACTCCGGCTCGATGACCCAGCGCGTGCTCGAACTCTACAAGGCGATGCCGGATGCGCAGATCTTCATGCATCCGGATGATGCGAAGCGGCGCGGTCTCAAGCGCGGCGATCTGGCCCGCGTCGAGAGCCGGCGCGGCGCGATCACGGCGCTGGTCGAGACGCGCGGCCGCAACAGGCCGCCTGTCGGACTGATCTTCGTTCCGTGGTTCGATGCGCGACGGCTGATCAACAAGGTGACGCTGGATGCGACCGATCCGCTCTCCAAACAGACGGACTACAAAAAATGCGCCGTACGCGTGAAACGGGCATAGAGGGAGGATCGGATGAAACGGATGACGATCTTGGCTGCCCTGATGGGCTGCGCGTCGCTTGCATGGGCCGGCGCGGACAGCATTCACTCCCTGCGCGGCGGCGCCGCGCTCGATGCGGTGTCGACGTCGCCGGCAGCCGGCGAATGGTACGACGGCGACGGAAAAATACAGCGCAACTATATCCAGCAGCCGCCGCTGATTCCGCACAATATCGAGGGTTTCAGCATCAACCGGGACGGCAACGCCTGCCTGAGCTGCCACAACTGGAATTCGCAGATGCCGGGCGCAACCAAAGTGGCCGTGTCGCATTTCCTGAACCGGGATAACGAGGCGCTGGCGCGCATTTCGCCGCGCCGCTACTTCTGCACCCAGTGCCATGTGCCGCAGAAACAGGTCGAGCCGCTGGTCGGCAATCTGTTCCGCTCCTTGAGCGATGAGTGAACATCAGTAAGAGATGCCGATGACAGGCATCCTGCCGGTCATCGAAAGAGAAGAACACAGTTTTGACGTTCCTTGGCAATCAGCGCTTTCCAGTAAGGGGCAATCGCCGGCAATACAATCAGGAGGATTTGTGATGAGAGCGAGAATCATATTGCTGCTTGCGGCCATGTTGCCGCCCGCAATCATGTCGGTCGGGGCGGCGCCGGCGGCCGAGTGGAGCGTTTCGGCGGATCTGCGCGAGCGCTACCAGTCGTTTGCCAATTTCAATTTCAATTCGGCCGTCAACAACGATCGCCAGGAGTTTGATTCACGGCTCTATCTGAAGGCCGGCGCTGATTTCGGTCACGGGTGGCGTCTGTTTCTGCAGCCGCAGGCCGTGCTGATCCGCGCCCATTCGCAGGCGGCCGGCACGCGCAATCTGTCGCAGGCGGATCTCTATCAGGCATGGCTGCAGTACACGCTCGGCGATCTCTCCGTACGCATCGGGCGTCAGCAGCTGGTTTACGGCGATCAGCGGCTGCTCGGCCACCTGGGCTGGAAGGATGTAGCGCGCACATTCGACGGCGTCAGGGGGCGCTATCATTCCGGCGCGCTGAAGCTGGATCTGTTCGCCGTGCATCCGGCCGACATTGTCGCAATGACGCCGGGCGTGGCCGCGCCGCAGGGCCAGTCGCTGGTCACATGGGAGGATCGCAGCCTGCTCGGCGCTTATGCCACCTACGGGGTTGCGCCGCAGAGCGGGATCGACGTCTATCTGATCAACTGGCGGCACAATCAGCAGGTCGCCGTCGGGCGTGGGCGCAATATCAATACATTCGGCGCGCGCCTGTTCGGCCGGGCCGGCGGTTTCGATGCGACGGCCGAAGCGGTGTTCCAGCGCGGCAGCTGGGCCAACGGCGTGTCGCAGCAGGCATCGGCCTATGCGGTGAAAGCGGGCTACAGCATCGATTTCTGGAATAGCCGCATCGGCATCGAGTACGACTACAGCCCCGGCGACGACAAGGCCGATCCGACGACGCATAAAACATTCGTGTTTCCGTTTCATACCAATCACGCCCACTACGGCGAGATGGATCTCTTCTCCTGGGCCAACATGAAGGATCTGCGCGTTTCGCTGAACACGACGCCGCTGACCGGGCTGACGCTCAACGCCAATGCGCATCTGTTCTATCTGGCCGAAGCCAAAGGCGACTGGCTGAATGTGGTCAGCACCGGTGTGCTGTTTGCCGGCGCGCCCGGCTATACGCAAACCCGGGCAGGCAGCGAGATTGATCTGAAACTGATCTACCGCGTGGTGGCCGTCAAAGGTTTGAAACTGGTCGGCCTCTACGGTCTGTTCAGGCCGGGAGCGGCTGTGCGCGAGCGCAATGGCGGGCGCGCCGATTCAGCTACCTTTGGCTATATGCTGGCGCACTATGTATTCTGAGCCGCATGCGTAGCAACGGACAAAACAATGGTTGAAGCAACGCCGATGCAGTTCTTTGAACGGCAGCCAGCGGCCGACTGTCTGACGGACCGTTTCGGCCGCCGGCTGAGCTATATGCGTATTTCGGTGACCGATCGCTGCAATATGCGCTGCGACTACTGCCGGCCGGCGCCGGACGCCTACCGCGCCGAGCCGCATGAGCGGATTCTGCGTTATGAGGAGATTGAGCGCATTGTGCGGATTGCGACCGGACTCGGCGTGAGTAAGCTGCGCATTACCGGCGGCGAGCCGCTGGTGCGTCGTGATCTGCCGGCGCTGGTATGCATGCTGGCCGACGTGCCCGGCATTACCGACCTGGCGATGACAACCAATGCGACGCTGCTGGCGCGCCATGCCGGCGATCTGGCGGCGGCGGGGCTCAAGCGGGTCAATATCAGTATCGATACGCTCAATCCGCTGCGCTTTCGCAAACTGACCGGCGGCGAACTGGAGCCGGTCATCGCCGGCATCGAGGCGGCCGCGGCGGCCGGTCTGACGCCGATCCGGCTGAACTGCGTGCTGATGCGTGGCATCAATGATGACGAGGTGGCAGAGCTGATCCGCTTTGCCGCGGCGCAGCATGCGACGATCCGCTTTATCGAGCTGATGCCGATGAAACAGGGGATGGACTGGGAGCGGCACTATATCTCGATCGACGATGTGTTGAAAATTCAGGCCGTGCGGGATCTTGTTTGCGTAACTGATGAACGGTGCGCGGGAAATAGCGCGGCCAGATACCTGCCGTTGCAGGATGGAACGGGCGAGGTCGGCTTTATCATGCCGATGTCCGATCGCTTCTGTGAGGGCTGCAACCGGCTGCGGCTGACCGCGGACGGCGGTCTGCGCTCCTGTTTGCCGGCCGATGATCAGCTCAATCTGCGCGATCTGATCCGGCGCGGCGGCAGCGATGCCGAGATCCGCGCCGTGTTTCAGCGCGCCGCGCTGATCAAGCCGGAGATCGGCATCTACGATTTCGATGCGGCCAGCGACAAGCGTTCGATGATCCATATCGGCGGTTGAGTGATGCTGCGACGACTCCGGCGATTCCCACGGCATCGTTCTGTACCGCATCGATCCGCATGGCAGGCGTGGGCGCTGCTGGCATTGGCGCTGCTCGGCTGCTGGCTTCCGGCTGCGGCGGCGCAGGAGAGCGATGCTGCACGGCCGGCGATCACCGTTGCGGTGGCGTCGAGCCTCTATCCGGCGATGCAGGAGCAGGCGCGCCGCTTCGAGCAGACGCACCATGTGCGCATCCGGCTGGTGGCGGGGTCGACCGGACGCCTCTACAACCAGATTATGCAGGGCGCGCCGTTCGATCTGTTTATCGCCGCAGATACGCGGCGGCCGGCGCTGCTGGCCGGGCACGGGCGTTCGCTTGAGCAGATCCGGATCGGCTCGGGTTATCTCGGCGTGCGCATCGGCGCGCGCTGGGTTGATGATCCGGCCCGGCTGCTCGATCCCGCGATCCGCCACATTGTCATTGCCAACCCGGATGTGGCGCCGTTTGGCATGGCGGCACGGCAGCTGCTCCGGACGCAGCGACTCTGGCAGCGGATCAGGCCGCGGCTGGTCTTTGCCCGCAATGCCCTGCAGGCCTCAATGATGGTTGATAAAGGCATTGTAGATGCAGGGATTATACCATCCTTTTCAGATTCTCTGTCAGCTTCGTCCGTGCCTTATATAGCGGTGTTGCTGCGCGATCGGCAGCTGGCGCGGCAGTGGATGGATCGCGTGGCGCTGATCGACGGGCAGCGTCTGGCACTCTATCGCCGCTGATGCTGGAGGCGTTGTGGATCTCGCTGCAGCTGGCCGTGGTGGTCACGGCGATTCTGCTGCTGCTGGCCGCGCCATTGGCGTATCTGCTGGCGTTCGGGCAATTTCGCGGCCGCACGGCGCTGGAGGTGGTCGTTGCGCTGCCGCTGGTGCTGCCGCCGACCGTGCTGGGCTACTACATGCTGTTGCTGATGGCGCCGGACTCTGTATTCGGGCGGATATGGGCCGGGTTTTTCGATTCGACGCTGGCGTTTTCATTCGCCGGCATGGTGGCGGCATCGGTGGTCTATTCGCTGCCGTTTGCCGTGCAGCCGATGCAGCAGGCGCTGCGCGCGATTCCGGTCGACTGGCTGGAGATGGCGAGGACGCAGGGGCTGAATCTGAAGCAGCAACTGCTGCAGCTGATGCTGCCGGCGGCCAGGGGCGGCGTGCTGGTCGCCGCGGCGCTATCGTTTGCGCATACGATGGGCGAGTTCGGCGTCGTGCTGATGGTCGGCGGCTCGATTCCCGGCGAAACGAAGGTGGCCAGTATTGCGCTGTTCGAAATGGTCGAGATGCAGCAGCAATCGGATGCGTCTATGCTGGCGCTGATTCTGCTGGCAGTTTCGTTTGTGATGCTGTCGCTGGTCTATTCGGTCAATCGCTCGGGCATGGCGATCGGGGGCGCGGGCCGATGACGCGCGAATCGGTGAACCGGATACGCATCCGCGCGACCCGGGCCGGCCTGCATGTGCAGGCGGAAGCCTATTTCGGCTGTGAACTGATTGTCGTTTCCGGTGAAAACGGGGCGGGGAAAACCACGCTGTTGCGTTATCTGGCCGGTCTGGAGTCGGCCAGCGGCGAGATCATGGTCGGCGGCCGGCTCTGGCTGGATAGCCAGGCCGGCTTTGCGCTGCCGCCGGAGCTGCGGCGGGTCGGCTGTGTCTGGGCGGATGCCGCGCTGCTGCCGTGGCTGACGGTCGAGGGCAATCTGCTGCTGGGCGCGGAACGGATCGACCGCGACTGGCTGACGCAGCTGTGCGAACAGCTGGAGATTGCAGCGCTGATGCAGCGGCGGCCGCATATGTTATCGACCGGCGAGCAGCAGCGCGTTGCGCTGGCGCGGGCGCTCTACCGCAAACCGGATGCGCTGCTGCTGGACGAGCCGTTTTCGGCCCAGGCGCCGGCTATTCGCCAGCGCTTGCGGGCGGTGTTGAAATTTATGCAGGCTGCGCTGGAGCTGCCGGTGATCATGGTTAGCCATGATGCCGGGGATGCGCGGGCGCTGGCCGATCAGCACTGGCGGATGCGGGAAGGCAAACTGCTGACCGGCGTGCCGCATGCGCCAATATTATCGGCTGCGGATGCGCGCTGATGGATGCGGAAAATATCCGCGTTGATCTGCGTCGGTCCGTAGACAGGAGTAATGAATGAGTGAGTTGACCCATTTCGATCAGGCAGGTCGCGGACGCATGGTGGATGTCTCGGAGAAGGCGGTCACGGCGCGCGTCGCCATCGCGACCGGCGAGATTCATATGCAGCCGGCTACGCTGGCCCGCATCCGGCAGGGCGATCTGAAGAAGGGGGATGTGCTGGCCGTCGCTGATGTCGCCGCAGTGATGGGCGCGAAAAAGACCCCCGAGCTGATTCCGATGTGCCATCCGCTGATGCTCTCGGGCATCAATGTCTCGTTCGATGAACTGGATGATGCTTGCGGCCTAGCGGTCGAGGTGTCGGTCAAATGCAACGGCCGGACCGGCGTCGAGATGGAGGCGTTGACGGCGGTCTCGGCAGCGCTGCTGACGATCTACGATATGTGCAAGGCCGTTGATAAGGGGATGGTATTGACCAATATCCGGCTGGATAAAAAAACAGGCGGAAAAACGGGCGACTATCAACGGGTTTGACTTTTTTACCCGAGCATCATAATTACAAGTGTAATTACATTTCGCGAGGTGTGAGATGCAGGTGAATGTAGTGAAAATTGGCAATTCCAAAGGTATTCGTATTCCCAAAAAGGTGCTTACCAGTGTCAGGTGGATGATGCTTTGGAGTTAAGCGTGGAAAACAATA
>CAYSMR010000042.1:0-11799 GCA_964432195.1 uncultured Zetaproteobacteria bacterium
TTTCTTTGACATGACTGCGGCTCATGCAAGGATAATGGCTCTATATTTATCGGGCATTTACCGATAACGCATGCAGCTGCGGCTGCATGCATTTTATTTGGAGATAAAGGACGCTAATTGGAACCGTTTCCGCATCACGCATTTCGCGAATACGACATCCGCGGCATCGCCGGCCGCGATATTACCGAGACGCTGGCCTACCGGCTTGGCAAGGCGTTCGCGGCCATGCTGCCGGCCGATGATGCGCGCGCCGTTGCTGTCGGCCGCGACGTGCGCCTCTCCGGACCAAGCTTACAGGCGGCCGTCATGCGCGGCCTGACCGATGCCGGGCGCGATGTCGTCGATATCGGTATCAACCCGACGCCGCTGGCCTATTACGCGGTATATAATCTGGACATGGCCGGCTGCGTCATGGTGACGGCCAGCCACAATCCGGGCGAGTACAACGGCTTTAAAATGATGCTTGGCTCCTCGAGCCTGTACGGCGACCAGATCCAGCAGCTGAAGGCGCTGATGCAACAGCAACTCCCCGATGCCGGGCAGCCTGGAGAGATCAGCGAGCGCAGCGTCGTCGATGATTACAGCCGTTTTGTTGCTGCCGACTGCCCGCTGGAGCGCGGGCTGCGGGTCGTTATCGATGCAGGCAACGGCCCGTCCGGCATTGTCGCCGCCCCGCTCTATCGGCGCATGGGCTGCGAGGTGATCAAGCTCTACTGCGAACCCGACGGCCGTTTTCCCAATCATCATCCGGACCCGACTATTGCCGCAAACATGGCCGACCTGAGCGAGGCGGTGCGCCGGCACCGGGCCGACCTCGGCATCGCATTCGACGGCGACGGTGATCGCATCGGCGTCGTCGACGAATGCGGGGAGATTGTCTGGGCAGATATGCTGCTGCTCTGTCTGGCCCGCCATCTGCTGCAGAGCCGGCCGGGCGCAACGATTATCTCCGAGGTCAAATGTTCGCAGCACCTCTACGACGGCATTCGCGCAGCCGGTGGCAAGGCGGTCATGTGGCGCACGGGCCATTCGCCGATCAAGGCCAAAATGAAAGAGACCGGCGCGCTGCTGGCCGGTGAAATGAGCGGCCATCTCTTTTTCGCCGACCGCTTCTTCGGTTTTGACGATGCCGCCTATGCCGGCGCGCGCGTCATGCAGATGCTGACCGAAACCGGCTTAAGCTTCACCGAGCTGCTGCAGGATGTGCCGCATGCCGAAACGACGCCGGAGATCCACATCGATTGTCCGGATGCGCAAAAGTTCGCGCTGGTGGATGAGGCGATCGCTCATTTCCGCCAGCAGGGCTACAGGATTATCGATATCGACGGCATGCGCATCGATTTCGGCGACAGCTGGGGGCTGCTGCGCGCATCCAACACGCAGCCGGCACTGGTGATGCGTTTTGAAGCGCAGACGCCGGAGCGCCTGCAGCAGATCCGCGATCTGATCGAGGGCTGGCTCCGGCACAGGACCGGCTAAGGAAGCGCTGATTGTCGGTGCTTCCGCGCAGACCACGGATGGGCTGATTACAGGCAGAATGCCTTGAATCAGTATCTCCCTAACACAGCGGCGCAACAGGCCTTCCCTGTTGAAGGTATACCGGCGTTAGTATTAGTGATACGCGCTAATGGCGCATATTGGCCGACAGCCAGGCGCAGCTGCGCCGGCCCGATTTGCTACCTGCATCCAGATTCCGGATATCGTCATTGACCGCTGCGATCTGCTGCGACAGCTGACGCATGACGCGGCGGTGACGAATATCCAGCTGCACCAGCTCCGGAATCAGCGCCGCATCGCCGGCAAAGCGATCCAGCTGCTGCAGCGTCTGCGAATATTCGACAGCCAGCGCTGTCGCCTTCTGCCAGCTGCGCTGCTGAATCACCCGATTCAGCTGCTCCAGCCTGGCCCTGCAATCGGCCAGCAGCTGTATCGCTGATCCCCCGCTTTCCTGTTCCTGAATCATGCAGCGACGGCCTGCAGCTGACTGCGCGCCGGCTGCTGCATGGCCGGCTGCGGCGCAGCGCGGCCCTGCTGGTTGTGCTGCAACTGCATCCAGGCGCTCCTGAGCTCCTGTACCAGCGAGATTACTTCATCGATATGGGCCGTCGATCCGGAACAGAGTCCGTCGGTCACCCGGTTCATCATATAAACATACAGACTGGCCAGATCGCGGGCGATATCCGCTCCCTGCTCCATATTCAGACTCGTGGAGAGCTCAACCAGCGCCTCCATTGCGCGCCCGGTATGATCTGCCTCGGCCTGCATATCTCCGGACTCGATCGCCAGTCGCGCCCGGCCCAGTGATTTGTACAGCGCCTCATAGGTCAGCAGGACCAGTCCGAGCGGGCCGGCTCCCTCCACCTGATTTCCCTGATAAGCTTGATAACGTGTCATTCCTTCCTCCGTGCGGTTTTTTGATTGAGCGATCATCGCCCGACCTTCCTGCTATTGGATATATCGGCAGCCACAGGGCCGACTAAAGTGAAAACAGGATGTTTTTTGCAACACCTATTTAATTGCGGGCATTCTGCGCATTGATCTGCTGGGTCAGGAAATCACCCGACTGCTGCAGCGATGCCAGCGCCTGCTGCATGCGGGTAAACTGACCGGTCAGCACAACGCGCTGCTGCTCCATCTGCTGGGTCAGCTGATCAATCCGGGCGGTCAGATCATCGAATGTCGTCTGCTCCGACTGCACAGATCCCTGAATAAAACCGGCAACAGGATTGGAGAATGTATCCAGCAAGCCGTCAAACGCCGCCGCAATCCCGACCCCCACCGTCAGATCACCAACCGCGCCGGTAGCTGTACCGCTATAGAGCAATGCCAGCCCGTCCACATCGCCGCTGGCGCCAAGCAACATCTGTCCGCTGCCGGTCGCTGTCAGTCCGTTGATCGTACCAGCCACATCGGTACCGGTCACGCTCTGATCAGCGATACCCAGCCCATCCACGCTCTGTGCGATACTGAAGCCGCTGCCCGCTCCATAGGAGACCGATTCCAGCCCAATTCCCGTTCCGAAAATAACAGCCTGGACAGGCAGCGCATAGCGCCCTTCAGTGACAATTGTATCGCTACCGAAAGAGAGGGTTCCACCGCCTTCATTGTTGGCAGTCAGACTGATCGAAAGCTGACTGTCGCCTGTTTTGTTGTCAGTCAGGGTTATCCGCCCATTGGCATCCACCGACGCGATCACTTCCTGATTAAATGTCGCCTGAATGGCCGAGAGCAAACCGGAAATCGTATCAACCGCCGGATCCAACACGGTATAACTCCCGCTGACAGAAACACCGGAGCGCAATGTACCGCTGATTGTGATCGTATCGTTCGCCGCCACGCCAAGCCCCAGTGCTGACAATGTTGTGCCGCCGGTTGCCGGAACGCCGGCCGCCGTCAGCGCCGTCGACAACTGATGCTGCTCGGTATAATCCGCCGACAGTTCGGCATTCAGTGCGGCGACAATGGCGCTTTGCGACTGGCCGGCAGCAAGATTGATCACCGCTTTACGCGCCGTACCTGTATCAGTGATTGTCACCGTTTCATTAGCTGCCAGGCCGGCACTGAGATCGGTCGTGCCGGCGATCGTAGCCAGCGTCGCCGCTTGCGTAATATTCACGCTGTAGGTGCCCGACGGCGTATTCAGGCCATTGGTCAGAAACTGTAAATTATTATTGGCGCTGCTGCCCTGCGCCACGAACAGATCGCGGATTGCGTTCGGATCATTGGCCAGAAACGTATCGAACCGATCCGGATTGATCATCAGTTTACCCTGCGCATCCGGCTCCACGCCGATCATCACCAGACTGTTCCTGTCCGCCGCCAGGCCCGGCACCGGCTGCAACAGACTCGATGACAGCGCAGACTGAATTGTCGTTAACAACGGATCGCCGGCCAGTATGCCACCGATGCCGGTAGCGGCATCGAATTTGAACTGATCATTGATCATGCTTTGCAGGCTGTTATAGGCATCAACAAATGCCTGCACATTATCGCGCAGAGCCTGCTGATCCACGCCGATACTCATATTCACGGTCACCGTCGGATCAGCCTGTTTCAGGGTCAGGGTAACGCCGGAAAGCGCATCACTGATCGTATTGGAGCTGCGCGTCAGGGAGAGTCCGTCGATTGATATCTGCGCATCCTGAGCTGCCTGCAACGTCTGCAAGGCATTGCTCTGACCGTTCGAGCCGATATTCAGACCGGCCAAAGTGCCGGCCGCATCCAGTGCTGTGCCTGTCAGCGTGAATCCGGTCGCTCCCGTGTTGTCCGATGCCAGAATCAAACGAAAATCGGCAGTGCCGACTTTCATGACCGATGCCGTCACACCGGTTGCCGAGGCGCCTGTATTGAGCTGATTGATCTTCGTGGCAATATCATTGAGTGAATCGCCTGTGGCAACAGTGACTGTTGCGCCGGCGATCTGGAAGCTGCCGCTGAGATTCAGGGCACTGCCCGCGCTGGTAACGGCTGTGCCGCTGTTATCCTTGACCGCCGATGATGAGGAGAGACGTTCGGCCTGCGCGATCTGAGACACAACAATACTGTGTTGGCCGGCCGCCAAGCCGGATGTCCCGCTGACATCCAGCAGCGTCGATGCGGCCACATTTGAGGAATTACTGGAGAGCGTCGCCGTGTAACCGAAAAAGGACGCGCTGTCAGCCATATTGATTGCGGTATGGCGCAGACTGACAACGGCATCATTGATTTTCAGCAGCGCATCCTGCCTGGCTGTGATTTCGTCCTGTTTTTTCTGCAGCTGACTGATCTCGAACTTCTTGATGCCCAGCAAGCCATCAACAGCGCCGGGTACATCCAGGCCTGCCACCTGTCCTGAAATCAGACTGGCAATAGACTGGCCGGTTGTATTGTTTGAAACCGGCACAGTCTATGCCTTTTTATCCAGAAACAACCCGATCATTTCACGCATAAAGATCTGGTGCTGGATAAATTCCTTGGATGGCAACTGCCGGATCACCTTGCCACTGGCTTTATCTGTCACCTGAACAACCAGTTGCCCCAGTTGTCTTTCATATCCGAATGAAATGGTTTCATTGCTGCCAGCCAGCTGCGCATTGGCCTGCGCCACAGCTTTCTGGACATCCTGCAGGGAAACCTTCTGTTCACCATTGTTCTGTACCTTCTGTTCAGCCGAGACGTGGGGTGATGCCTGTTGCTGATCCCCCGATGATCTGACTACAGCAGCCCCCATATTCGGTGAAGAGGGCACAGGATTATGAACGTTTGCATGGATAACAGTCATGTTCCTACCTCCTTACCGTTATTGGGGCGTTACCCCTCCCGGTTCCGGGAGGGGTAAGCCTGCCTCTTACCTGAACAGTGTCAGTACGTTCTGTGCTGCCTGATTTGCCTGAGCCAGCATGGAAGTACCAGCCTGAGTCAGAATCTTGTTCTTCGTGAAGTTGGCCATCTCGGCTGCCATATCGGCATCCTTGATCGCAGAAACCGACGCTGTCGTCTGCTCGATACTGCTTGCCAGGTTAGCCTGTACGAATGCCAGCTGGTTCTGGGTAGCACCGAGGTCAGCGCGCTGCGTAATAAGCTTGTTCAGCGCATAGCCGGCTTTATCGATATAGTTCTGAGCATCAGTAGCAGTCGTCAAACCGGTTGTAGCCGTACCGGCATACCCTGAATACAGGCTGGCTGTCGTGTAACTATTGGCTAGGTTAACACTGACACGGTTATCGGCCGTATTGTCAGCACCTACCTGGAAATTGCTTGCAGCACCGGCAGTCACATTGAATGTGCCTGCACCACCAGCGGCCAAGTTACTGTCAACAGTGATAGTCAAGCCGATATCACCAAATGCAACATCAGTCGTAGTACCCGCTGCAGGAACCGCAACATTCACCGTCTGGGCAGTACCGCCAGCATTGGTAAGAGTAATATCAATACCACCGCCCGCATTGGCAGCTGTAGCGATTGTAACAGCCCCGGAAGCAGCACCCGTGGTCTGAGCAGTTGCACTAACACCGGCCACAGCCGCAGCCAATGTCGCCGTCGAACCACTCGTACCATTCAACAGGGCAACACCGTTATACTTCGTGCTGTTGGCAATTTTATCGATCTGTGACTCCAGCTTAAGACGTTCGGCATCCAGTTTTCCCAGTTCGCCGGCATTGTTGCCCGATGCAGCCTGCGTGGCCAGAACCTGGATACGGTTGAACATATTCTGGATTTCGTTGATGCCGGCATCAGCCATTTTCACCATGGCAGTAGCCTGAGTGGCATTCTGGCTGGCTGCTTTCAGGCGTCCTGCCTGGGCATCCAGCTTGGAAGCAACAGCGAAACCGGATGCATCATCGGCTGCATTGTTCACCCGGAAACCGGATGACAAACGATTCAGCGAGTTGTTCATGTTCGCGCTGTTGGTGTTGAGGTTTTTCAGTGCGGTAATAGCCGCGGTATTGGTTTGTACTGATAGTGCCATTGTTTTCTCTCCTTGATTATATATACGTGAACGACATCATGCCTTGCCACGGTGGGGACTCCCCCTGAAAGACTGTTCCTCAGCCCTTGTAATCAAGTGTATCGGAGAGATATCAGGCAACTTTAGAAAAAAGTGTATTTATTTTTCACCCCATGGTGTAACCCATAATTCGACTTGCATTTTCGAACCAGCACCCATTTATATAATAAGCCTGAAGCCTGCCGAGCAAGTCTTAGGCCATCATTGGCAGGATCTAGGAAATCCGTCAGAAAATATTAAAGTTCGGCGAATTAGCTCCGATAACAGCAAGCAGAGCATATGATCTTCAAGGATGGTACACGGATTCCTCCTGCGCAGATGCGTCCACTTGGGAGATGATCTTCCGACTGGTTATTTTAAATATAACTAACGACTAATGTCGTGAAGAGGAGAACTCTTGATCATTTTACCTACAACTCCGCCGGTCGCACTCGGCGACCAGAACAGCGTCAATCAGTCACTGCAGCACCAATTCCAGAATGCCAAACAGTCCAAAAAGGCAACCGACACGGTACAACTCTCCGCACAGGCGCAGGAAATGGCAGGCGGCGGGCTGACGAATCAGCACAATACGCCGGCGGCTATCAGACAGGCTGCTGATAACGAGGCTGCCGAAACCGTAGCTGATAATAAAGTCGCAGAAGCACAGCGTCCAACCAATCCGGTTACGCAGAAACCGGAATCCACCAAGATCGATATCCTGATCTGATTGCACATCTCCCGCCACGGCAGTGCTGGCAATCATCACTGCCGTGGTGGCCATGCCCGTAGCTAATATCATCAGGACAGATAACTGAAACGCGCTACAGCCCATGCCAGGCAAGCGGCAGAATGCTGCGAATGAAACCGGATGGACAAACGCCTGTTAGCCATCTTCGTTCAAGACTTTGCGCGCATATTCGATACTGCACCCTTAGTTGAGAAAGCTGGTTTCTTCAGGATAGCAATCAATCGACCTCTCCCCTGAAACATAAAAAAACCCGCATCAAATGATGCGGGTTCAGAATCAGGATGCAGCAACAGACTGCAAACAGTTACTCGTCGTCGTAGCTGAAGCTGTCTGCATCAGCGACATCCGCTGCGGCAGCCGTTGCGGCAATCGAAGCAGCCGAAGCAGTGCCGGCAGCAGTCGGATTTGCGGCAAACACGCCATTGATGTTGATGTTGGTCGATGCAGCAGCCAGCGTCACACCTGAAGATACAGACACCAAACCGCCGGCAGCGCCACCAGTTACAGCCACACCATTACCCTGAATACCCAATGCAGCCAGCTGCGTTGCATTCAGCGCTACCAGCTGCTGTACCATTGCCACGCCACCTGCTGCAGTTGCGCCGGCAGCACCGGCAGCTGCAACATTTGCAGCCGTATTCGCGACACCGGCGCCGCCTGCACCGTTGGCCACGCCATTGATCACGCTGGCCGTACCGGCAACCGCATTGGCTGCGGCAGTACCGACAGCGCTGCCGATAGCACGCTGAACATCATCCATGTCATCCAGATCATTGGCAAATGCTGCCTGAGCTGAAAACAGAATGGCGACAATGCTAAAAACAATCTTCTTCATAAGTCAGTCCCTCTTTTAGGTAAAAATTAACGATATTGGTGACCATAATAGTTCACTTTTTCACATTGTCAAATTTTTGTGACCTGCATCACACTGCACGGCCCCCTCGCAGAGTCACTGAAACCAGTACACCACCTTGAAATGTCCGGTCATCGAGCCTCTCGGCGCAACCGGCAGACCATTGAGCACGATGCCGGCCTCGCCCAACAGATCCAGCCCGAACGCCGGCGTCCAGTGCACCCCCAGTCCTGTGGAGACAATCGTGCCGGTACCGAATTCGCCCGGAAACGGAAAATTCAACTTGTAACGACCGGCATCAACAAAAGCATGGAAACGCGTGTCCTGAACCCAGTTGGGTGATATCAACTCACTGCGCAGGAAATATGCAGAATCGCCTGATGCCTCGACCTCCTCGAAACCGCGCACCTTGGCAAGACCGGTAATGTAAAAGCGCTCACCCGAAATCAGCGCATTGTTACTGTATTGCCCGCCGAGTTTGCCGCTAAAGGACCATCCATTGCTCCAGTCATGCTGATAGTCTGCGCTCATCCTAACCAGGCTCCAGTTGGCTACAGCAGCCGGATTGAGCAGCTGATAGGATGCAAGCGCCTTTTGCGTGCCGACAGGCGTATTATGATAATAACCGAGCCTCACAGCGAACTTGCCCTGCTCCAGTTCCCTTTCGATGCCATAACCGACCACCACCGGCCGGGCCAGAATACCTACAGAGAACGCAGCCGGCAGCACTACATTGCCAAAGCGCTCCAGAAAACGGTGCTGCTCCAGCCCGAATTCCAGAAAGTGACGTGCGCCCCCCTTCCGAAGCAGCGTCTGTTCATAATGGATACTCTTTAATGTCCCATTGCCGCTCGAGTTGAGCACACCCTGAATCTGACCGGAGATAATATTCGCTCTGGAGAAGCTGAGCATCAGCTTGCCACCCAGCTCCTCCAGCGGAATCATATAGAGTGCGCTGAAAAGCTGCAGGTTCTGAGGCTTCTCCGACAATGTATAGCTGAGCGTCAACTCATGCCCCTCATTCCAGACATTGTTATGATGAAGAATACCGGTCAGCAGATTCTGCCCGGTCTCCTGCGTACCCAGGCTGGACGCCATCAGGCCGAATTTCATCGGATTTTCGGCATCGACGACGATCTCGACATCGATCGCGCCGGTATCGGTCGGATGATAGATCAACTGTGTCGATTTGATATTTTGCTGACCGGCCAGATTACGCAGCTGTTCGTCCAGCGCATCAGCATTGGCCGTCTGCCCCGACTTGAGCGCACTCAGCGCCGAACGAATGCGCTTCTCTGAGGTATGCGTTGCACCGGACACACGCACCTCACCGATGCGCGCCTCAAAAATACGCACGGGGATCGTTTCACTGTCGATGGTGCGAGGCAGACCGACAGCAATCATCTCATAGCCCGCATCGCGATAAAGGCGCAGAATCGCCTGCTTGGCCGCAACCAGATCTTCGCGGGTCTTGTGATCACCGGTATACGGAGCCAGCGTATCGCGAATCTCCTCATCCGCAATCAGCGTATTGCCTGCCACACTGAATGCCCGGATCGTGAATGTTTCATCGCTGATCGCCGGTGCCGGCACTGTCACAGCCTCGGTCTGGAACTTGCTCGCCGCATTAGCATACAGCGTACCGCTGATATGCATCATCTGCATCAGCGATGCCAGTTTTTCGCGGCGCACTGCCTTATCAACCGGCACGTCGCGCGCCGACAACACATAATAGGCCTGCCCGTCCCTGAAATCCGCGCGCACAATAATCAGTCGCTCGGCCAGCCCGCCGCGCCGCGCCGCGCGCAGCGCCGCTGACAGCTGCGTGTAAACACCGACAAAGGCCAGCAGACGATCAGCCGGCAGCCGGTTCACCCCCTGCTGCCAAATCGCCAGCGCCGCATCGGTCTCTTTCGCAATCAGCCGCTCCCAACCCGCTGCCACCCAGTCGGGTGATGTCGCTGCCGACGTATCGGCAAACTGATACTCAGCCTCGGCCACCGGCTGGACATTCTGCGGAAGCGAAGCAACTGCAGCCGGTACGCTGTTCTTCTGCCTGTTCTCTGCTGCAGCCTCTACCCTGCCAGTCCCGGCCGACGCCGGCTCGGGGCCCTGCTCATCCCCTGCCGCTGACACGGTGACATCAGCCGGTTCCGTTCTGACCGTTGTCACAACTGGTTCCGATACATGATCCGGCTGTCGGGACGGAGCGGAATCCCCGGATGGCAATGTGTCTGAAAGCGCCGTAACAGTTTCTGCCGCAGCCTGTGCGCCAGCCATTGCCGCTGTCTGAAATTTTGCCGCCGCATTGGCATAGATCACGGCCGGCTCATTCATCTTCCGATACAGCGATGCCAGCCGCTCGCGGCGCATCGACTTGTCGGCCGGTACATCGCTGGCCGACAGCAGATAGATCGCTGTTTTACCCTTCAATGTCGCACGCAACAGGATCGCCTGTTCGGACGGTCCGACACGCAACAGGGCCTGCTCGGCCAACGGCAGACGTTCGTACACGCCAAGAAAAGCCAGCAGTCGATCGGATGGCAGGGTATTGACCCCTTGCTGCCATACAGCAATGGCACGCTCGATTTGATGATCGGCCACCAACTGCCAACCCCGCTGTATCCAGTCGCCCCGTCCCGCAACAGCCCGGCTGCTCGACGGCTGCTCCGTTTTGATCACATCGCGGGCCACAACAGGCTGTTTCGCCGGCAAATCAACGGCTGGCTTGTCGGCGGCGGCAACCGGAGGCTGCACAGTCGCTGTGGCTTCCGCTGCAGGCTTTTCTGCAGACTGCGATACTTCGGGCTCATCGCCCGCCTGAGACAATGCGGCGGCCTGGAACCGGGCGGCTGCGTTGGCAGAAACCATCGCCCCGTTGCCAATCGCCTCGGCCAGTGATGCCAGCGCTGTTGCGCGCTGCCCGTGATCGGCCGGCACCTGACGGGCCGACATCACATAATACGCCTCTCCACCCCGAAATGGAGCAGAAACAATAAACGCCTGTTGAGCACGCCCGATACGGCGTAGCTGTTTGACCGCATCCGGCAACTGCCGGTAAACGCCGGCAAAGGCCAGCAATTGCTCGGCTGGGAGCTGATCCACTCCGAGTTGCCACTGTTTCAGCGCCTCATCAATCTGCTGATCATTCGACTGCTTACCCAACTGATCCCAGCCGGCCTCCACCCACGCCACTGCAGGGATCTGCTCATCCGCCGCGACGACACGAGCCGCCTGCGTATCGACAACCGGAGCCGCGTCAGCATCCACCGGCCGCACATCATCCTCAAATATCGCAATCTCAATCACACCGTCCGCGCCTGTAACCGGCACGCCGACCGCCACGCCGTTGAAGCCTGCAGCCTGATACAACTCTGCAATCATCTGACGTATTTTGAACAACCCCTCGGTCGAGGCGGCATACTCCGGATGCTCCCCCAGCCGCTCAATAATGGCCGCTGCCGGAATCAGATGATTGCCATGCAGCTTGTAACGAATCTCTCCGCCCTGCTGCTCCGGCGCATCGCTCGCCGCCCTCCCCGCTTGCTCCTCAATCTCGGCCTGTACCAGCGCCGGTGCCTGCATACAGAGCAATCCGGCAACCAGCGAATGTAGATATTTCATGCGCATAAACTCTCCCCTGAAGCATGCGTGACAATAGCATAATCAGCACATATGAAAAACAACACCATTTTGGTCCGAATTAAACACAAAAAAAATATGTACAAT
>CAYSMR010000043.1:0-11565 GCA_964432195.1 uncultured Zetaproteobacteria bacterium
CCGATCGCCCTTGAGACGGATAATATCCATCGTCGCCATCGCCAGTCCCGCGCCATTGACCATGCAGCCGATATGGCCGTCCAGCGCAATATAGTTCAGCCCGAAGCGGGCCGCCTCGATCTCACGCGGATCCTCCTCGTCCGGATCGCGCAGCGCGGCAATCTCCGGCTGGCGGTAGAGCGCGTTGTCATCGACGACGAACTTCGCATCCACCGCGAGCAGCCGGCCGTCGCCGGTCAGGATCAGCGGATTGAGCTCGAGCAGCGCGCCGTCCCGGGCTGTGAACATCGCGAACAGCTGCTGCGCCAGCGCATCGAACGCATCGGCCAGGGCATCGGCCAGGCCGAGAAATGCGGCCAGCTCGTCGCACTGCCGCCGCTCGGGGCGCTCGCCATGCACCGGCATGGTCATAATCCGCTCCGGGCTCTCTGCGGCGACCTGCTCGATATCCATGCCTCCGGCCGGACTGGCAACAAACGAGATGCATTCGCGCTCGCGATCGATCAGCAGGCTGAGATAGAACTCGCGCGCAATATCGACGCCCTGCTCGATATAGAGCCGGCGCACCTGCTTCCCCTCCGGTCCTGTCTGTGCGGTAATCAGCGTCGAGCCGAGCAGATCGGCGGCCGCTGCCTCAACCGCATCGAGCGAACGGCAGAGGCGGACGCCGCCGGCCTTGCCGCGCCCGCCGGCATGAATCTGCGCCTTGACGACCCAGAGCTCGCCGCCCATTGATCGCGCCGCGGCGACCGCCTCGGCCACATTCATCGCCGGCTCGCCCTGCGGCACCGGCACGCCGAACGAGGCCAGTATAGCCTTGGCCTGATATTCATGAATGTTCATCTGCTACCGTCCTTATTGCTTGTTCAATACAGGAAAGGTCGAATCAATCGCCGCTTCCTTGCAGGCCATGAACGGCCTGCCTGTCGCCGGGAGGCGACACATCAGTATGTTAAAAACGCCCGCGCGTCAGAAATGGCCGAAATCGTCAACGGTCTCGACCAGCGACTTCACGGCCAGCATCGACTGATGCAGCGCCGCGACCTCGTCATCGGTCAGATCCAGCTCGATGATCGCCTCCACGCCGTGACGCCCCAGCTTGCACGGCACGCCCATATAGCAACCGTCCACGCCATACTCGCCCTCTAGATAGGCCGCGCACGGCAGGATTCGCTTCTTGTCCTTGATAATCGCCTCGGCCATCTGCACGACCGATGCGCCCGGCGCATAGAAGGCCGATCCGGTCTTCAGCAGCTCGACAATCTCGGCGCCGCCGCAGGCCGTGCGCTCGCAGATCGACGCGACCCGCTCCGGCGACATCAGCTCGGTAATCGGGATGCCGGCCACGGTCGAATAGCGCGGTACCGGCACCATCGTATCGCCATGCCCGCCGAGCACGCAGGCTGCGACATTCTCGATCGAGACCTGCAACTCCTCGGCGATAAAGGCGCGCATGCGAGCCGAATCGAGCACGCCGGCCATGCCGATCACGCGCTGCTTCGGGAAGCCAGAGACCTTCAGCGCCGTATAGACCATCGCATCGAGCGGATTGGTCACGACCAGAATAATGCAGTCCGGCGAATATTTAACGATCTGTTCAGTCACCTCCGAGACAATCTTTACATTGATATTGAGCAGATCATCGCGACTCATGCCCGGCTTGCGAGCGACGCCAGCGGTAATAATCACCAGATCGGAACCCGCCGTATCGGCATAGTCCTGCGCGCCAGTCACATTGGCGTCAAAGCCCAGAATTGGCGAGGATTCAAACATATCCAGCGCCTTGCCCTGCGGCACGCCCTCCATGACGTCGATCATGACAATATCGGCCAGCTCCTTGCGGGCGGCCAGAAATGCAGCCGTAGCGCCGACATTGCCTGCGCCGACGACGGTAATCTTCTTGCGGTGAAAGACCGAACTGCTGTTACCGGATGATTCTGACCAACGCATAGACACACCTCCCTGCAGAGTGAATACGGTTGTAAATCTGCCGCCTGCCGAACCGATAGTCCAACAAATCCGCGCAGCCGCCAATTTGCAACCGCGGCGACTGTGCTTGCACAGAATATTCGGGCACGTAGCATCCCCTGCTCGAATAAATTAGGACATCAGGTGGCAAGATGAATAAAGTTCAGGCACTGCCGGGCGCATTCCCGCTGCATGAAGATCGCGAATTTCTGTCGGAAAGCGAATGGGTGATTTTCAAACTGCTCTGCAAGCCGGTGGATACGCTGGCCGACGAGGAGCCGGAATCGCTCTCGGCAGCGACCGGCAATCAGGTGACGCTCGAGCGCTGCGACGAACTGATCCGCATCGTACGCATGGCCCGACTGCCCGGCATCGGCAGCTGGATTGCGCGCCTGTTCGCCGAAGCGGGCCTGAACGAGGAAGACCTGCGTAATCGCGCCGCCGACGATATTACCGGCGCAGTTAATGCCAAAGCCGGCTATCCGATCTGCAACGAGGCGACCACGCGCGCGCTGCAGACGCTGCAGTTGCAGTGGAAAGGCGCGGAAAGCTGAAAGAGACAAACTGAACCGAGACAAAAACAGACAGGGAAGAGACGCCATGAGTGAAAAAATACTGGTCACCGGCGGCGCCGGATATATCGGCTCGAACATCGCGGCCGCGCTGTCGCTGCGGCCGGGCACCGATGTCGTTGTCGTCGATGACTTCTCGTCCGGCGACTGGCGCAACCTGATTCATGTCGATTGCGAACTGCGCGCCGCCGATTGCGACGACCCGGCATTGCTGGAGGAGATCGCAGACGGCGCATTCTCGGCCATCTTCCATGAGGCCGCGATCACCGATACGACGGTCATGGATCAGCGACTGATGGTCGAGGTCAATACCAATGCCTTCTCGGCGCTGCTCGATGCCTGTCAGGTGTCTGGCACGCGCATGATCTACGCCTCATCGGCCGGCACCTATGGCAACTTGCCGGCCCCGAACCGCATCGGCGCGGGCGAGAAGCCGGAGAATATCTACGGCTTCTCTAAACTGGCGATGGATCGCATCGCCGCCCGCCGCTACGAATCCCACAGCGCGCCGATCATCGGGCTGCGCTATTTCAATGTCTACGGACCGGGCGAGACGCACAAGAATGAAAAAAGCGGCAACAAGACCGCATCGATGATGCTGCAGCTCTATGAGCAGGTGAAGGCCGGCAAGCAGCCGCGGCTGTTCAAATACGGCGAACAGATGCGCGACTTCGTCTATATCCGCGATGTCGTCGCAGCCAATCTAGCCGCCCTTGATGCCCCCCGCTCCGGCCTCTGCAATGTCGGTTCCGGATTGGCCCGTTCATTCAATGATGTTGTCAACATACTGGCCAAAGAGTTGAATATTACTGTGGAAATTGAATACTTCGACAATCCGTTTTCATTCTACCAGAACCACACCGAAGCCGATCTGGAGCAGACCGCCGCACTGCTGAACTGGCAGCCGGCATGGACGCTGGAAGCCGGCTACGGCGACTACATCAAACTACTGGAAAACGGCCACCGCGGCCCAGCGGAGACAGCGCAATGACAGATCAAGTCCGTTTCAGGCGCAACATTACGATGCGCATCATCCCAGCAGCGCTACTGGCGATGCTGCTGGGCGGCTGCCTGCACATACCGGTCCATCAGGGCAACCGGCTCGACGCCAACGAGATCAATCTGATCCGGACCGGTGATACAAAGTTCACGATCGAACAGAAACTGGGCTCGCCGGCGCTGAACAACCTGATGCATCCGCACCGGGTCACCTACTACGAGATGTTCGAGGATGAAGAAAGCGGTGAGATGCGCAAACGCGGCGTCGAGATCACCTACGACTCCGCGTGGCGCGCCAGCAAGATCCGCCGCTTCGGTTTTTGATAACGAGACAGCCGGCCAGCAATAACGCCGCCTGAGCGCCCGACATAGTTGACAGATAGCTTCAATTCGCTAAATTATGGTGGTTTCGCATTGTTTTACAGGGGGATAGAATATTTCACTTCACCATGAACTTGAACGATTGCGGGCAGAAATGGATCTGGTCTTCATTGTTGTTTCCAATGAAGAGGGACTGCCGATGGTCGATGCCGGCATGGCACCGGATGACGATTTCGCCTCACATGCATCGACTGCAATGGAGACTGCGCAGCAGATGGTCCGCTCAGGTAAGCTGAATGAACTGATCTGCAATGCCCTGATACTCAAGGGCGGACAGATGCTGATCATGCATGAAGCAAACGTCGGCGGTGAACAGATCTATTTGACAACCCTGTGCAACAAGGTGCCCAATGGCGTACAGCGGATGCTCAGAAAAATTGTAGCCTGCGTATCCCACGCATTGTTGGGCAGTGACGGATGACATTAACAGCGCGCCGGCATGGCTGCCTGCCGCCCTGTGACTACTATCACAGGGAGGACAATATGCCATGCGGCCAGAGGTATAATGGTGAATAACTACAAACAGGCCTGTAAGCAGGAACTGGAAAATCTGGTGGCCAGAGAAGCCAATCTGGACGCCGCGCTGCTGTGCAGCGTGGACGGGCTGCCGGTGGCCTATGCGGCCAATGTCGAGCTGGAGGCCGATGCAATTTCAGCCATGTGCTCATCCATGCTCTCGCTCGGCGATGCGCTCGCCGTACAGGGCGATGACGACAACTGCATCCAGGTCGTCACCCAATCAAGAAACCGGACCATTGCACTGATTCACGCCGGCGATGATATGCTGCTGGCACTGATGGGCAGCAGACAGCTCAAACTCGGCATGCTGCTCGGCCACGCCCGCAAGGAGGTCGAGATCATTATCGACCTGATGAACAAGTCGCAGCATGCGGAAGAGCAGATCGAGGCGGCCAAACCGCTTGAAGCGCGCAAACCGGCTCTGCTCGAGGAGCTGGTCAACCGCGTGATCCAGGAAGCGCAGGAGCGATAACGATGATGAACGATTCATTGAAACAGCTGGTCAGCGATGTCGACGGCGGACTCGCCGCCGCCGTGGTCGATCTGAACAATGGCCTGATTGTCGGCGCCTACCACAACGTCCCCTACTTCACCCAGTCCTATGTCGATGCCGTCGGCGCGGCCGCCGTGGATATGTTCCGCGGCAAAACAATCACGGCCGTCGAAACGATGATGGCCGCCCAGCGCGGCGACGAGCTAAAATACCATATCAAGGAGATCCAGATGACCAGCGACGGCACCTACCATTTTATGGCCGTCGTACCGGACAAGCCCGATTACCTGCTGGTCTTCATTACCCGCACGACAACCAGTCTCGGCGCCGGTTGGATGGCCACCCGCGATGCGCTGAAAACGATCACACCGATGTGCCCGTAGGCGCATCTCCAAACACAATCCTGAAACGATGCTGAGTCGCCACCCCGGCGGCGATCGACACTCCCCAACGCGGCGTTAACGCCCGTCCCGAATCCGCGCAATCAGCTCGCCGGGAAAATCGAACCGGCGCATATCAGCAATCAGCGGCTCGATATCATAGTCCACCGACAGCATCTCGACGCGCCCTGCGACCGGATCGAATATCGCCGCCTGCGCGACCGCCGCGCCGCCGCGCGTCTGCCCGATCGAACCGGGACAGACCAGCGCTGCATCCAGGCGCCCGAGATCAATCGCAGCCCCGTCGTCAAATGGCAAATAACGGCCACCGCGCATGCCGTACACCCCCTGGATATGCGAATGACCGTGCAGACAGACAGGCGCATCCGACTCAGCCAGCAGATCAAGATTGCGCTCCGATGTCATCTCGTAGACATAGGCATTGAAAAAGCTCTTGTCGACTGGCGCGCCATGCACGGCCATCCACGTCCCAACCCGACAACGCACCGGCAGGTCGCCCAGCCATATCCGCTCCTCACGAGTCAGTTGCGTCACAGTCCAATCAGCCATCCGTTTCGCCATCATCCCCATCGCGACTCGCACATTGCCGCCGTGAGCAACATAGTGATCATGATTGCCGCGCAGACAGTAGATGCCTCGCTCGCGTATCAGCTCGATACAGGCGGCCGGATTCGGTCCGTAACCGACAACATCGCCGAGCATCAGATACTGCCTGATGCCGCGCGCATCCAGCGCTGCCAGCACCGCCTCGAATGCCGGCAGATTGGCATGCGCATCGGCCAGCACACCGATCGGCTCATTGCTCCGGAACAGCTCGCTACCCGGCAAGCCGGCCGCCGGCGCGTAGGCCGGCCGCAGCGCATAGATCAGCGCCTGCTTCATCGCCTCGGCCTCGCCGACAAACTGATCCTCCAGCGCTGCACAGAGCATATCGTCGGCTTCTGACGAACAGGCAGGCAACAGCGCGCGCAGCCGCTCGCCGAGCTGCCGCCATGCAGCCAGATCCAGCCCGAAATATTCGGAGCGACGCAGCCAGTTGCCCAGCATCGCTGCCAACGACGTGAACTGATCCCAGCGATAGATATCGTCATCCAGATAGATCAGCCGCTCGCCGTCCAATGCGAAATTCGACAACCCCTCATCCAAGCGCAGATTGAAGCGGGCCGCAAAATCGACATAGCAGCCCAGTACCGCACCGAGCAGCTCCACCGCCCGGCCGGGCGGCAGCGCTGCGAAATCGAGCCGGTGCAACGGTTGCAGCCGCGGCGTCACATTGGCCGCATGCCAGCGGCCGTCCAGCTGCAGCGCCAACCATGTCCGCTGCGGGTGATAGATCCGGTAGCCGGCCTCCCTGTCAATCTGCAACGCACACCAGCGCCGCGCGACATCCGCCGATGGGAACACCCGGCCGGCATTGATCTTCAACACATGTTGCCGGCCGGCATAGATACGCGTTTCCGGCTTACCGGTAAACGGGCCGTGATGGGTCAAGGGCGTCACGCCTCCCTCGATCAATCCGGCGACCCCCCCCGCATCCACACGGCAGTCGCCCGACAACGCACCAACAATAGTAATGCATTCCGATCCGCTGCTATTCACAAGCTCATCCCCATGCGAGGCAGAGCTACTGTAACGATGACTAACGGTCAAACAGCAGGTGCCGGTGACAGGCAGAAAATTTTTATGGAACCCGCCCCCGTTTTAGGGTTATATTGCTGCCTGCCGAAGGGGAGGTGCACTTGGCAGAGATTTCAGAGATCACACTCGATCAACGATTGCACGCGATTCTCGAAGAGACGCGTCAGCAATGCGGCATGCATTCACTGCTGCTGGCCGATCACAATGGCCTGCCGCTCAGTCACGCCGGCAAGATTGCCCATGCCGGCATGTCGGCCATCGCGCCCGAACTGATCCGGGTCGGCGATCATGCCAGACGTCTGGGCGAATACAGCAGCATCACCTGTGTGGCACTGGTACTCGAGGATAGCCATCTAATGGTAATCAAGGATATCAGCATCGGCGATGACATATTCGTGCTGGTCATGGACACCCCCTCGGTACCCAAAGGCATGCGCCGACTGCTGGCGCGCCTCGGCGAGCGTATCGGCGAGGCGATGGCGGCGGATCGGGCTATGACGCCGTAAATCCAGTCAGGGAGCACTAAATCATGGCAGATATACTGTTTGAAAATGAAGGACACCGATGCATCTTCTTTGAGGATTTCACCGAAGGTGAAATGGTTTCGGCCAACCAGCATCTGATTATCCACAATGGCCGCGGCATGCTGCTCGATCCGGGCGGCCACAAGGTCTATTCCAAAATCTTTTCGGCAATGCCGGAATACCTGCCGCCGTCGGCGCTCGATTACCTGTTCCTGTCGCATCAGGACCCTGATATTGTCGCATCGGTCAACGGCTGGCTGATGATTACCGAGGCTGATGCCTATATGTCGGCGATCTGGCGCCGTTTCGTCGCCCACTTCGGCGTTGACGGCAGCGTCATGGATCGCATGAAGACAATCCCCGACGAGGGCATGCGACTGGATCTGAACGGCTGTGAACTGCAGCTGATCCCAGCCCATTTCCTGCACTCGGCTGGTAACTTCCATGTCTATGATCCGATCTCGAAGACCCTCTACTCCGGCGATCTCGGCGCAGCGCTCGTCGACTACCGCTTTGTCGAGGATTTCGATGCGCACGCCGAACAGATGATCGGCTTCCACAACCGCTATATGGCCAGCGCCACAGCCTGCTGCCTCTGGGCCGACATGGTGCGCAATCTCGATATCGAGATCATCGCGCCGCAACACGGTGCGATATTTCGCGGCAAGGAGATGTGCGACCGCTTCATCGACTGGGTCGCAGCGCTCGAACCAGGCGCCGACGCAATGCGCGACGTTTACCGTTTACCGGCCTGACGCGCGCTGCCGCAGCATGGCAATGGACCATACAGGGCAGAGAGCAACCATACAGACGCATTATTAATTTCCAATCAACACGAGCAAACACGATCAACAGGAGGTAGATATGGCAACAAAACAGGAACGCATCAATGCAATACTCGATGAGCTGAAAATGGCCACATCGGACATTCAGGGGCTGGCCGTGATCAGTCCGGACGGCATGATGATCGCCGATCAGCTGGGCGGCGATCAGGGAGATGCCGCAGCGGCAATGGGCGCAGCGCTTGGGAGTCTGGCCAAACGGGTTACCGATACGCTCAACGTCGGCGACTTTCAGGAGGTCAATATCCGCGGTGCCAAGGCCGGCATTCTGCTGTTCGATATTGAACACCGGGCATCGCTGATCGTCACGGTCTCGCAGCGCGCCAATCTGGGACTGGTATTCCTGGAAGCGCGTCAGGCGCAGAACCAGCTAGCCCAGATCATCTGATCCGCGGCATCCGCCCGGGCAGCTGGTTCATCAACAGCTGATTCAAATCATCCGACTCAATCAGGACCGTCGTCCCGGCTGTTGCGCTGCATAGCGCGCCGTGCCCGGGGCGCGTCCGCTTCATACGCTCGCGATACAGCCGCCGAGTTTGGCAATGGGTTTGCCTGACGCCCCGCAACATGTATATTTTCACGCATGGGGGAATCCGGGAGCTACCAGTTACGCTGCCCGGAGGGCGATCAGAAGATAGTTTCGCGCCTGACAGCTATCGAACAGTGGTTTGAAACGGCGCCCACCGCATGCAGGCGGCATGTCCCCCGGACAGGAAACAGAGGATACAGACGATGAATTCATTGGTTTTTCTGCGCCGGATGATTATCAACCAGAAACCGGCCCGGATTGATTACACAGTCGGCAACGAAACGCGCAGCCAGTATTATGAGCGAGCCGGCTTTGAAGGCACACATGACGAAGTAGCCAGAAACCTCCGCGATATTCTGGAGTCGAAATCGGTCAATGTCGTGACATCGGATGATATCAATCCGATGAGTAGCAAGCGCGTCTTCGCGCCGCAGGCTATTTCACTGATGCTGGCCGGCTATACGTTCAACGCCGAGATGCGGGCCGCGCTGCTCAGTTTCACAATGCGCCTGCCGCCGCTGGTCGTGCGCCTCTACCCGATGCAGCGCTACGCGTTTCAGGACAACTCCGCCTATATGAAAATGCATATGCAATACCAGCATAACGGCATGCTGCGTATGCAGAACTATATCTCGCAGGCGGAAAACACGCGCGATGAGATGGTGCGCCTGCGCGTGATGATGGCGACCTACATCCTCGGCCTGATTGCGCCACTCAATGCCGGCACCCAAACCCATATCTCTACCCAGAAGATTCCGCAGAAAACGGAAGGACGGAAAAAGAAGGCCGGCCTGCTGGCCAGAATCATCAACCGGATCAGAGGCCTGTAATGGAGAGCTCAGAGAAACAGATCGTTAAACTGGTCATTACCGGACCGGTCAATGCCGGCAAAACCACAATGGTGCAGAATCTGAGCGATTCGCAGGTGGCCGCAACCGATGTCGCTGCGACTGATCAGGTATCGCAACTAAAGGCCATGACCACGGTCGGACTCGATTTCGGCATTCTAAAAATCGATGATGAGCTCGAACTGCATCTGTTCGGCACGCCCGGTCAGGCGCGCTTCAATTTCATGTGGAATATCCTCTCCCGCGGCGCCATCGGGGCAATCTTTCTGGTCGACAGCACCAGCCTCGAATCGATGCAGGAGATGAAAAAGATGTTCGCCTACTTCTCTGAGCATGTCGATCTACCGGTATTGATTGGCGCAACCAAGCAGGACCTGCCCGGCGCCAAAAGCATCGATGATATTTCAGCCATCCTGGAACTCGGCGACACAATGATCGTACCGGTCGATGCGCGTGAAAAAGAGGGCAGCAAAATGCTCGCGCTAACGCTGCTCGGCAATGCGCTGATCGAAGCCCAGGGCAATGGCGACTATGATGACTCGGACTACGAAGATCTCTTTTAGCATGCAATACGCAATGCAGCTGCCGGCATGCTGAATAAGCCAATGACCGGGAGCCGCGCCGGTGCGGCTGCAATCGCCGCCCTGCTCGCGCTGTCAGCCTGCGCGCCGGGCCACGGCCTGCGCGCAAGCGCGCAGAAACCCGCTGCATCCCATGCCGCAACCGGTAACGAGCCAGCAACCCCGGCCAGGCTTCGACAGACCGGCGTCGACATCGATGCTACGCTCGATCTCACCGCCGCCGAACAGCTGCAGCCGCAACTGAAACTCACTGGTGAACTCCCCGCTGCCAAGCTGCCAGTCGCTAGACTAAAGCCTGCAATTCAGGCTGAAGAACCGCTACTCAAAGAGATCTCCGCCGAAGATCTGCGTACCGCCAAACGCATGGCCCTGGCCAACTACCGTCGCAGCTGGAAAACGATTGAAGAGCGTTCCCGCTATGTACGCAGCAGGCTGCTGGAAACGCTCAACCGCATGCACGCCCCGACCTCGCTGCAGGTCATTCCGGTCGTCGAATCGACCTATAATCCGTATGCGCTCTCCCATACCGGCGCGGTCGGCCTGTGGCAGCTGATGCCGGCCACAGCGCGCAGCCTCGGCATCCGTTCCGGCAAACATATCGACGGCCGCCGCGACATCGCCGCATCGACCAGCGGAGCAGTACGCTATCTGCAACAGCTCCATGACCGTTTTCACAACTGGCCGCTGGCCATTGCAGCCTACAACATCGGCCCGAATGCGCTGGCCCGGCGCCTGAAAAAGCACCCGTGGCGCGCCGCCGACGGCCTGAAACGAATGCCGATACCGGCCGGCGCGCGCCGCTATGTGCAGCATATCATCGGCCTGACCGCGCTGTTGCGCGATCACACCTTCAGCTTTCCCGAGCCGGTCAAAACCCGCCCACTGCAACTGTCGACGCCGGTGGATCTGCATCGATTGGCGCAGATCAGCGGCATGGACGAGAACGATATCTTCCGTTTCAGCCCCTGCCTGAACAAGGCCCAGTATCTGAAACATCGCGTCACGATTCATGTGCCGGAAAACCGCTATGATGCTATCCGCGCCAAACTCGACGAGGCCGGCCCACGCTATGTGCAGGTCAGCATCAGGCACGGTGATACGCTGTGGCGTCTGGCCCGCGCCCACCATACCAGTGTGGCCACGATCCGGGCGCTGAACCGCGGCCTCGGCAAATATCTGCATATCGGCCAGTCGCTGAAAGTGCCGGCTGCGTCGACGACCACACATGCCAGTGGCAGCGCCAATCCATTGATTCCGACCAAGCGCAGAA
>CAYSMR010000044.1:0-11540 GCA_964432195.1 uncultured Zetaproteobacteria bacterium
CTAAAGCTCGGGCTCGATTACGGCCTGACCCGTTCATGCTACGATCCACTGCCGGACGGCTCGCCGTGCGGCCACTGCGACTCCTGTTTTTATCGCCGGCGCGGATTTGCTCAGCTGGGCGAGCGCGATCCGCTCCGCTACCCGCAGGATGGGGTCTGAGCCGGTCGGCAGGCAGCCCGATCCGAAAGCCTATTTGACCTTGGAAGTTGCGGATCGCTGCTTTAGAGTGCCGCTCCCGCAGCGGGATGCTGCGTAGTCAATCAAGGGAGAAACTGCATGCCAGTTCAACGCACACTATCGATTATCAAGCCGGACGCCGTCGCCAAGAATGTGATCGGAGATATTATCCGCCGTTTTGAAGAGAACGGTCTCTCCGTTATTGCAACGAAAATGACTCACCTCTCCGCCGCCGAGGCCGGCCGCTTCTATGCCGTGCATGCCGAGCGTCCGTTCTTCGACAGCCTGTGCGCCTTCATGAGCTCCGGCCCGGTGCTGGCGATGGTGCTTGAAGGCAAGAATGCCGTCACACTGAACCGTCAGCTGATGGGCGCGACCAACCCGAAAGAGGCCGAGAGTGGTACGATTCGCGCCGACCATGCAGATTCGATCGATGCCAACGCCGTTCACGGCTCTGATTCGGAAGAGAATGCAGCGACCGAAATCGCCTTCTTCTTTTCCGATCTGGAACTGCACAGCAAGCTGTAACAGCAGATGAATCCCAACCTGTCGGAGAAGTCCGAACAGATCACTGTGCGGAGAGATAAGCTTGCCCGCCTGCGAGAGGGCGGGGAGGCGTACCCGAACCGCTGGCGGACCGATCATCAGGCGGCCGCGATCCACGCTGAATTCGGCGATATCGAGGCCGATGCGCTGGAGGGACTGAATCATTCGGTCCGCGTGGCCGGCCGCATTATGGCTCACCGGGTCATGGGCAAGTCCAGCTTTATCAAGATTCAGGACGGCTCCGGCCAGATCCAGCTGTTTCTCAACCGCGATGAGCTCGGCGGCGCCGAGGTCTATAATCCGACCAAGAAATGGGATCTGGGCGATATTATCGGCGCCTCCGGGGTGCTCTTCCGCACCCAGACCGGCGAGCTGTCGGTGCGTGTGGCGCATGTCGAGATGGTCTCCAAGTGCCTGCGTCCGCTGCCGGAGAAGTGGCACGGCTTGAGCGATATCGAGCTGCGCTGTCGCCAGCGCTATGTCGATCTGATTGTAACGCCAGAAGCGCGCGAGACCTTCAAAACCCGTTCGAAAATCGTTTCGCTGCTGCGGCAGGGGCTGGAGCAGCGCGACTTCATCGAGGTGGAGACGCCGATGCTGCAGAGTCAGCCGGGGGGTGCTGCGGCCAAGCCGTTTATCACCCATCACAATGCGCTCGATATGGAGCTGTTTCTGCGCATTGCGCCTGAGCTCTATCTGAAGCGGCTGCTGGTCGGCGGTTTCGAACGCGTATTCGAGATTAATCGCAATTTCCGCAATGAGGGCATAGACGCGACCCATAATCCGGAATTCACGATGGTCGAGTTTTATCAGTCCTATGCCGATTTCAATGATGCGATGGATACAACCGAGGCACTGATCCGCGATATCGCGGTCGGGCTCGGCAAGACCGTCGTACGCTGGGAGGGGGTCGATATCGACCTGTCGCAGCCGTTCCGCCGCATTCGCATTGATGAGTCGGTATTCGAAAAACGGCCGGATCTGCGCGGTCATGCCAGTGACAAGGCGCTACTGGCGACAGTCTGTCTGCAGGTGATTCCGGATTTCAAACCGCTGATCACCTGGAAGGCGGGCCACTACCTGATGGCACTGTTTGAGGAGCTGGTCGAGCCGGAACTGATGCAGCCGACCTTTGTGACTCACTATCCGGTCGATGTGTCGCCGCTGGCGCGGCGCAGCAATGATGATCCAACCGTGACCGACCGCTTCGAGTTGTTTATGGCCGGACGCGAGATGGCCAACGGATTTTCGGAGCTGAACGATCCGGACGATCAGCGCCGTCGTTTCATGGCCCAGGCCGAGGCGAAAGCGGCAGGCGATGAGGAGGCGACAGGCGTCGATGAGGATTATCTCTGCGCGCTGGAGTTCGGCATGCCGCCGGCAGCCGGCGTTGGTATCGGCGTGGACCGGCTGGTGATGATGCTGACAGGCCAGCACTCGATCCGTGATGTGCTGCTGTTTCCGCTGATGAGACCGCGCTGATTGCGAAAAGAGACGTAACAGGCGTAAAAGGAGCATACCGATGCATGCAAAAGATGTGATGACCACGGAAGTGGTGGTGTGCCGCCCGGATCAGGCTGTTGCGGATGTTGCGGGGATTCTGAGCGAACGCTCTTTCCGGATGCTGCCGGTTGTCGAGGATGATCGAAAACTGCTCGGCGCGGTGAACACGCTGTCGGTGCTGGCCAGTCTGGTGCCGGAATATATCGTTACCGGAGATCTGAAATCGATTCCCTACGCCCCCGATTTCGGCCTGTTGCGCAAACACTATATCGAGCTGATGGAACATAAGGTCACCGATATTATGGATAAAGCCCCGACGATTGTCCATGAGGATGAATCGCTGCTGTCGGTGGCTGCGGCGCTGATCACCTATGACCGTTTCGAGTATGCGATTGTCGTCGATGAGCAGGGGCGACTGAAGGGAATTATCTCGTCGAGCGATATCCTGCGGCGTTTGTCCAAGATTCCGCAGGAGGGCGGCGACGATGCATGAACCCCATGTAGCGCATACGATGTTCGGTCTCGACCCGACCTGGCTGGCCGTCTCGATTCTGCTGGTCGTCTATGCGGTAATTATGGCCGAGAAGTTCAATCGCGCCGTGCTCTCGCTGCTCGGTGCCGGTCTGATGATTCTGTGCGGCGTGATTACCCAGCAGCAGGCTGTGGCCGGTATTGATTTCAATACGATCGGGCTCTTGACCGGTATGATGGTCATTGTTGCGATCAGCCAGAAGACCGGCATGTTCCAGTATGTCGCGATCAAGGCCGCCAAGCTGGTCAGGGGTAGTCCGTGGGGCATTCTGGTGATGCTGTCGGTCGTGACCGCTGCCTTCTCCGCATTCCTTGATAATGTCACGACGGTGTTGCTGATTGCGCCGGTGACGCTGCTGATTACCGATGCGCTCGGCGTGCGCCCGTACCCCTACCTGTTTGCGCAGATTCTAGCCTCCAATGTTGGCGGTACGGCGACGCTGATCGGTGATCCGCCGAATATTATGATCGGCTCGGCGGCCAGACTCAGTTTCTATGATTTTCTGATCAATCTTGCCCCGATCACGCCGGTGATCTTCGCTGTGATGCTGCTGGCAATCTGGTTCATGTTCGGTCGGGACCTACAGGCCTCCGAGGAGAACCGGGCGCTGGTGATGCAGTTTGATGAGGATGAGGCGATCAAGGATGTGCCGCTACTGAAGAAGAGCCTGCTGGTGCTGTTTCTGGTTATCGGCGGATTTACTGTTGCGCACCACTATCACCTGGAGCCGGCGTCGATCGCAATGTTCGGCGCAGCATTGCTGCTGCTGTTGCAGACATTCGGGCAGTCGCTGGAGCAGAAGGACCACGCCTATGAGGAGATCATGGCCGAGGTGGAGTGGACGACGATCTTCTTCTTTGTCGGCCTGTTTATTATTGTTACCGGCGTGGAACATACCGGCGTGATTACGCTGCTGGCGCACAAGACGCTGGAGCTGACCAGCGGTGATTTCAATAACACCGTCGCGGCGATTCTGTGGGTATCGGCGATTGCATCGGCGATGATCGACAATATCCCGTTTGTTGCGACGATGATCCCGCTGATTCATGATATGGCCCCGACCTTCGGCGGCGTGGATGCGCTGGTGCCGCTCTGGTGGGCGCTTGCGCTTGGCGCATGTCTTGGCGGCAACGGTTCGCTGATCGGTGCATCGGCCAACCTGATCGTCGCCGGCTTTGCGCAGCGCGCCGGCCATCCGATCGCATTTCTGACCTTTCTGAAACATGCGTTCGGTTTGATGCTGATCTCGATTGTCATTTCGCACCTCTATCTCTATCTGCGTTATCTCTCCTGATGGCGGGCGGACTGTTTCGTTCCTATGAATGGATGCTGGCGCGCCGCTACCTGCGTTCGCGCCGCAGCGAGCGCTTTGTATCGCTGATCAGCTGGAGTTCGGGCATAGGCATTGCGATCGGCGTCATGACGCTGATCACGGTACTGTCGGTAATGAACGGCGCGGCGGTCGAGATCCGCGACAAAATCTTGGGCTTTTCAGCTCATGTCGATATTCAGGGTCCGGACGATGCGCTGCATGGCTGGCGCGGGTGGCTGGCGACGGCGGAGCGGCTCGACGGCGTTGAGCGCGCAGCCCCCTATATCTCTTCGCAGGTACTGGCCTCCTATGGCTCGCGGGCACGCGGCGCGATTCTCAAGGGCGTCGATGTCACGCGCAGCGGCGAGATTGCCGGCCATATCAGCGAGGGGCGCTTTATCACTGATTCCGGATCGCCGTTTCAGGTTGTGATCGGCAAGGACCTGGCCCGCAAGCTGGGCTTGCAGGTCGGCGATAAAATCCGTCTGATGTCGCCGTCAGGCGGTATCAGCCCGTCGGGTGCCGCGCCGCGCATGCGCGCATTCACGGTCGTCGGTATTTTTGATTCCGGTTTTTATGAATATGACGTCGGCATGATTATCACGCCGTTGAATGCGGTGCAGCGGCTGAACAAGATGGGTGACAGCGTCACCGGGCTGGAGCTGTTTCTGTATGACCGGGAGCGCTCCGGCGCGCTCTCCGAGCTGGCCCGGCGCAAGTTGCCGCCCGGCGCATGGGTGACCGACTGGAAACAGCGCAACCGGTCGTTTTTTCAGGCCCTGAAGACCGAACGGGTTGCGATGGGCGTGATCCTGTCGCTGATTGTCATGGTCGCGCTGTTCAATATGGTCGCGTCGCTGGTGATGGTCGTGATGGAGCGGCGCAAGGAGATCGCGATCCTGAAAACGGTCGGCGCGACGCATGCGTCGGTGATGCGCATCTTTCTGTTGATGGGCACGCTGCTCAGCGGTATCGGCACGCTGACCGGGGCAGTACTCGGCGTACTGCTGGCCTGGAAGCTGGATGTGCTGCTGGCCTGGGTGGAGCGTTTGACCGGCGTCCAATTCATGTCCAGCGATGTCTACTATATCGATCATGTGCCGTCGGTGATTGATCCGCTGTCGATCGCGGTGATTGTCGTGGTCAGTCTGGTGATGGGCATTGCCGCAACATTTTATCCGGCCTGGCGCGCAGCCAGCGTGCCGCCGGCCGAGGCGCTGAGATATGAGTGATATGAGCAAGCAGCCGCTGTTGAGCGTATCTGATCTGCACAAGCACTTTGCCGGCCCATCCCGCGAGCTGCATATTCTGCGCGGTCTCGCATTTGAACTGAATGAGGGCGAGTTTCTGGCAGTGGTCGGCGAGTCCGGCTCTGGCAAATCGACAATGCTGCAGATCCTCGGTACGCTGGAACGGCCCGATGACGGCGCAATCCTGCTCGATGGAGAATCGATTCATGGCATCAGTTCGAACCGGCAGGCGGAGCTGCGCAATCGCAAGCTCGGTTTTGTTTATCAGGCCCATCACCTGATTCCGGAGCTGACTGCGCTGGAGAATGTGACCCTGCCGCTGCTCGTGCAGGGGATGGATACTGGTCTAGCCGAGCAGCGCGGGCGCGAACTGCTGGCCCGGCTGCAGATGGCGGAGCGGGCTGAACATATCCCGGCGCGCCTCTCCGGCGGCGAGGCGCAGCGCGTTGCCGTGGCGCGTTCGCTGGCCGCGAAACCGCGTTTGCTTCTGGCTGACGAGCCGACCGGCAACCTCGATGAGCAGACCGCGCAGGAGGTGTTCAACCTGCTGCGCCAGCTCTGTCATGAGGAGCATGCGGCCGTCGTGATGGTGACCCACAGCCTGACGCTGGCTCGCGCCTGCGACCGGACGCTGCGCCTGCACGACGGCCGCCTGCTTGAAGATCTGAGCTGATCCCGCGCCGTTTTCGTTTGGCCGGCGCTGCTTCCCGTTGCAGTGATTTACCACTGTTTTCAAAAAAACTTTGACAGATTAGTGCCTTCTGTTAATATTCATATGCTGTTTCTAGCCAAACAGGGTAATCGACCGTTTTAGTTTGGGTTTCAACAGGTGGGGGGGGAGCATGACCAAAGCTGATATTGCAAAGATTGTGCATGAGCGTGTCGGCCTGACCAAAAAAGAGTCAGCCCAGATCGTCGAATCCGTGCTCGACGTGATCCGCGATTCGCTGGAGCAGGGCGATAATGTCAAACTCTCCGGATTCGGTCACTTTATTGTCCGGCAGAAGCATGCGCGTCGCGGCCGCAATCCGAAGACCGGCATGGACATCACAATCGCGCCGCGCTCGGTGGTCACGTTCCGCGCCAGTCCGTTGCTGAAAGACAAGTTGAATGCCGGGGGTGAGCAATGAATGCAAAGATGGCGCTGGCCAAAGCCGGACTGCATGTGCCGGAACTCCCTGATAAACTGTTTTTCTCGATTCGCGAGGTCAGCGATATCTGCGGCGTTGAGCCGCATGTGCTGCGCTACTGGGAGACCGAATTCCGCCATATCAAGCCGGTCAAGAAGAGCGGCAACCGTCGCTTCTACCGCCATCGCGATGTCTATGCGGTGCTGCAGATCAAACATCTGCTCTACGATCTGAACTTCACGATCCGCGGCGCCAAAAAGCGGCTGCTCAGCGGCGATCTGGAAGATATCGTTGAGCAGGCCGATACCCAGACGCTGCTCAAACAGCTGAAACAGGAGCTGATCGAGATCCGCAAGCTGCTGGATTGATCCTGTCCCGGGCAGCTTGCACGGCTGCTCATCGATTACGCCCTTATGACTTTCAATTTAATGCTCGATAAGGCTGCCGTGCTGGCCGCAATCATTGCGCAGCTGCGCAGCGATCTGGCTGCGCTCGAGCAGGCCGTGGCGCTGGCGCGCGATACGGCAACCCATGCCGACTGTCTCGGTTCAAGCAAGTATGAAACGATGGGAGTGGAAGCCTCCTATCTGGCACAGGGACAGGGGGTGCGACTGCTGGAGATTGAGCGCGCGCTCGAATCGTTCCGCCGTTTGCAGAAGGATTCGGATGCGCAGCAGGGCGAGAGCGTCGCGCCCGGCTCATTGCTGGCGCTTGATGATGAGCACGGGGCGCGGCAATGGTTCTGGCTGGCGCATGAAGCAGGCGGACTGCAGGTGTCGCATCATGGTTGTACAGTCATGGTGATCACGCCGGCATCGCCGCTTGGTCGCTCAGTGATCGGCAAAGGTTGCGGAGATCCGTGCGAGCCGGTCATTGCGGGCAAGGCGCGACTCTATCAGGTTTCGGCCTGTTATTAGCCTGTTGATTTAGTGTAACAAATAACAGCAAGTGGCTGATTTGTTGCCATTCAGGCAAAGCGCGGTGCTCCGGCCACAGGCCCGCATTGAGACGCTGAATAAATGAGTATTTCCTGTAGAGAGGGATCGATATGGATCATGAATATCCGGAGAAAACCTGTTCGATTGAGCGACTGGTGCGGCATCCGAAACTGGTCGCTGCGGCGCTGGCCGGCGACAAGACAGAGCAGCGTCGCGACGGCGTCTACGCGTACCCGGGCGAGACCTTTGAGCTGGACGGTGTACCGTTTATCGTGACAGCGCTGAAGCGGCAGTCGATCGCCGAGATGAGCGACGCCGATGCGCGCGCCGAGGGCTTCCCGTCGCTGGAGGCATACAAACAGCTGATTCTGGCCATGCACAAGGGCATGGAGTGGGGCGGCGATGCTCAGGTCTGGGTCCACTGTTTCGAACGCCAGACTGTCTGACCGGATCTCTTCGGGGGTCTCTGCGGACGTGACGGATCAGCTGACCGGCGTGGTGCTGGGCGCGACAGGGGCGGCAATCGCTGCGCGCAGCGATGTCGTGCAGTCGCTATGGAGCGGTTATGGCGAGATCGTCCGCTATCAGCTCAGCGGCAGTGAACGGCAGAGCGTGATCGTCAAACATGTGATGTTTCCGTCGGCAGTGAATCATCCGCGCGGCTGGCACAACGATCGCAGCCACCGGCGCAAGGTGCGCTCGTATGAAGTGGAGATGCGCTGGTATCGCGATTACGCCGATCAGTGCGACGCGGAGTGCCGCGTGCCGGAGGCGCTGGCCTGCGGCAGCCTCGGCGAGGAGCAGCTGATTATTCTGGAGGACCTCGATGCGGCCGGCTTTCCGGAGCGGCGCAGTGCGGTCGATCTCGATGCTATCCGCAACTGTCTGCGCTGGCTGGCCGCATTCCATGCCCGCTTTCTCGGCGTGGAGCCGGACGGGCTGTGGCCGGTCGGCTGTTACTGGCATCTGGCGACGCGGCCGGATGAGCTGGCTGCGATTGAGGATCCGGCCCTGCAGGAGGCTGCGCCGGTGCTCGATTCGATGCTGAACCAGGCCCGCTTCCGCACCTTTGTGCACGGCGATGCCAAGCTGGCCAATTTCTGTTTCGCGCCCGACGGCCGTGTTGCCGCCGTCGATTTCCAGTATGTCGGCGGCGGCTGCGGCATCAGGGATGTCGCCTATTTCCTGGGCAGCTGTCTGGATCAGCATGGTTATGAATGCTATGAGGCGCTGCTGCTTGGTGATTACTTCGCCGCGCTCAAACAGGCGCTGGCCGATTGCGGGCATGATGCGGGCGGTCATGACTGGCAGGCGCTGGAGCGGGAGTGGCGGATGCTCTATCCGATCGCGCAAACCGATTTTTATCGCTTTCTGGCCGGCTGGATGCCGACGCACTGGAAGATCAATGACTACAGCCGCCAAGTCGCTGCAACAGTGATCGCCGGGCTGTAAACGGGCGGCCATGCGGCGGCGATAAAGCGGTTTCGGCCGGCGCGGCGGGCGGCTATAGTTGCCGCCGCCGGTTTCGTTCAACGGCGACGCATGCAGAACAGACACAACCGCCACGGAGAACAGCGACCAGATGGAAAGCTATTATGTCACCACACCGATCTACTATGTTAACGATGAGCCGCACCTCGGCCATATCTATACGACGATAGCCGCCGATGTGCTGGCCCGTCACCAGCGGCTGAGCGGCCGCGATGTCTTTTTTCTGACCGGCGTCGACGAGCACGGACAGAAGGTTCAGCAGGCGGCCGAGGCGCGCGGCATTGCGCCGATCGAGCTGGCCGATCAGGTCGTGCAGCGCTACGAGAGCCTGTGGCCGGAGCTGGAGATCAGTAACGACGATTTCATCCGCACCAGTTCCGAGCGGCACAAGGCCGGCGTGCAGGCGATGTGGCGGCGGCTGGAGAATGCCGGCGCGATCTACAAGGATTTCTATGAGGACTGGTACTGCGTGCCGTGCGAGAGCTACTGGACCGAAACCCAGCTCAAGGATGCCGAACTGTGGGATAGCAAATGCTGTCCGGACTGCCGGCGCAGCGTCGAGAAGGTGCAGGAGGAGTCCTATTTCTTCCGGCTGAGCGCCTTTCAGGAGCGGCTGGTTGAGCATATCCGGTCCAACCCCGATTTCATCGCGCCGGCTTCGCGCCGCAACGAGGTGCTCAGTTTTGTCGAGTCGGGCCTGAATGATCTGTCGATTTCGCGCACGACCTTCTCATGGGGCGTGCCGGTGCCGGGCGACGAGAAGCATGTGATCTATGTCTGGATTGATGCGCTGACCAATTATCTCTCGGCGCTCGGTTTCCCCGAACAGGAGCAGTCGCGTTACTGGCCGGCCGATGTGCATCTGATCGGCAAGGATATTCTGCGCTTCCATGCGGTCTACTGGCCGGCGATGCTGATGGCGGCCGATCTGCCGCTGCCCAAGCGTATCTATGCCCACGGCTGGTGGACGGTCGAGGGCGAAAAGATGAGCAAATCCAAGGGCAACGCGCTGCGTCCTGCGGATCTGCTGGAACAGTACGATGCCGATGTGTTGCGCTATTTTCTGCTGCGCGAGGTGCCGTTCGGGCAGGATGGCGACTTTTCGTTCGCCGCCCTCAGGCAGCGCTACAACTCGGAGCTGGCCAATGATGTCGGCAATCTGCTCAATCGTTCGCTGGCGATGCTGAACAAGTATCGCGGCGGAGTGCTTGGCGCGGTCGCCGAGGAAGGCGAGAGCGATCGCGCGCTGATTGCGGCCGTCGAGGCGATGCAGCGCGATGTTTCCGCCCATATCGACAAGCAGGCCTTCCATCTGGCGCTGGAGCGGATCAATGTGCTGGTGCGCCATGGCAATCGCTATGTCGAGGAGAATACGCCGTGGGCGCTGGCCAAGCAGGGCGACGATGCGCGGCTGGATACGGTGCTCTACCATCTGGTCGAAACGCTGCGACTGGTGGCGCTGCAGCTGTTGCCGTTTATGCCGGTCAAGATGACGGCGATGCTGGGGCAGATTCTCGATCGCGATGTTGCGGCCGGCGATTTCAGTTTCTCGGCCGATGGCGGCTGGGGCGTGCTGGAGGCAGGACACCGCTGTCGCAAGCCGGAGCCGCTGTTTCCACGCATGGACTGAACGGGCAATCCTGTTAAGGTTTAGTGCTCATGCCGAAAAAGATGTTTCAGCGTTATATGCCCGATCACCGGACGATACGTGATCACAAATGTCTGCAGTGCTTTGGAAAGTTACTGCATAACCCGGCGCTGTGGCATCTGAACCGCCACTCTCTGGCCCGCTCGTTCTTTATTGGTCTGATCTGCGCATTTATTCCGGTACCGTTCCAGATGGTGCTGGCTGCGGCCGGCGCGATTATGATCTATGCCAATCTGCCGATCTCCGTTGCGCTGGTCTGGCTGACCAATCCGGTTACGATGCCGCCGGTCTTCTATGTAGCCTATAAACTCGGCGCCTGGGTGATGGATATGCCCGAACAGGAGTTTCAGTTCGAGGCGAGCCTTGAGTGGGCGCTCAATGGCATGTCGCTGATCTGGCAGCCGTTTCTGCTCGGTTGCGCGATACTCGGCGTGGTCAGCGGCGTGATCGGTTATATTACGGTCAAGGTGGTCTGGCGTTGGCTGGTCGTACGCAAATGGCGGCAGCGGCATCGTCATACTGCCTGAGCGCGGCCTGTGGAGCTCTGGGACGCGGTAGCGCAATCGATCACTGTCGCGAGCGGGGAGCCGTGCACGATTCGCTGCACCCGATCGCTCGGCGGCGGCAGCATCAGCAGCGCCAGCCGCATCGAGTGCGGGGACGGACGCAACTATTTCGTTAAACTGAACTGCAGCTCCGGGCTGGCGATGTTCGAAGCCGAGGCCGATGGACTGAATGAGCTGGCCGATGCGGCCGCGATACGGGTGCCGCGGCCGCTTTGCACCGGTTCCGGAGCCGATCGCGCATGGCTGGTCTGCGAATATATCGCGTTTACAGCAGGGCAGGGCGGCAGCCCGCGCCTGCTCGGCGAGCAGCTGGCAGCGCTGCACCGACACGCTGCGGATCGTTTCGGCTGGTTCCGCGATAATACGATCGGCGCGACGCCGCAGCGCAACCGCCGCAGCGACGACTGGGTGAATTTCTTCCGGGATTATCGGCTCGCCTTCCAGCTG
>CAYSMR010000045.1:0-11254 GCA_964432195.1 uncultured Zetaproteobacteria bacterium
GAGTGCCTGGCGTTACGACGTGTGCTCTTCCGATCTAGCGTGGCTGCAAAATAGGCGAATGAGTGGACCACGCGCCCGAAGCTGAACATCAGGCGCAGCGCGGACGGATTGTTCTCAGCTATCGCACGGCTCCAGCGTGACGGTTTCGCCGCGATGTTTCCATCTGAAATCGCGCATGATGCGGCGGAGGCTCTCCAGCGGTTCGCCGTCGAGCGGCAGCAATGGCAGGCGCAGCTCGTCCCGCATCCAGCCGAGCAGATGGCAGGCCGCCTTGACCGGGATCGGGTTGGACTGGATGAACAGCGCCCGGTTGAGTTCGCGCATTGCGAACTGGGCGGCGCGCGCGGTTTCCGGATCATTTGCGGCCATCGCGTCGGTCAGCGCCCGCATCGCCTGCGGCGCGATATTCGAGACCACCGAGATGACGCCGTCGCCGCCCATCGCCATGAACGGCATTACGCTGGCATCATCGCCCGAATAGAACTCGATGCGCCCGTCGCAGGCGGCAATCGTGTGCGCCAGCTGCTCCATATCGGCCGTGGCATCCTTGATGCCGACAATATTGCTGATATGCGACAGCCGGCCGACAGTCTCCGGTGCGATATTCGAATTCGTGCGTCCGGGCACATTGTAGATCACTTGCGGCAGGTGCACGGCTTCGGCAACGGCTTTGTAGTGCCGGTATATCCCCTCTTGGGTCGGCTTGTTGTAGTACGGGGAGATCAGCAGTGCGGCATCGGCGCCGAGCGCTTTGGCGGCAGCGGTCAGTTCGATCGATTCGGCCGTGTTATTGCTGCCGGTGCCGGCAATCACTGGTACGCGGCCGGCCACCTGCTCGACTGCGATGTGGATCACGCGCTTGTGTTCATCGAACGACAGCGTGGCCGCCTCGCCGGTCGTGCCGGCCGGTACGATGCCGTTGACGCCGGCTTCGATCTGGCGCTCCAGATGGGCGCGGAATGCCTCTTCATCGATCGCGCCGTCCGAGAATGGCGTCACCAGTGCAGTCATCGTACCGTGAAACATGCAGGCCTCCGTGTAGCCGGGTTTGTAAGCGGTGTTGTCCGGGCAGGCGGATGCTTGCCCGATCAGCATCGAAACGAATCTGCCGGAACTATAACCGCTGGAGTGTGGCGCGGAAGAGCAGATATTCGCAGCCGGGATCAGCGGCGCGACTCAGGAGATCTTATCCAGCCCCTGATACTCCTCGACCTCGACATAGACGCAGCGTGGATAGACCGGGCCGATATCGACCATCACCCAGCACTCGCCGCGCAGGCCGAGCTCGACATCGAAGACGTCGCCGATCTCGATCATCTCCAGCAGCGGTCGCGGCAACGGCAGCGGACCGAACTGTTCGCCCTGATTGTCGAAACTCAGGCTGATGGCGCTGTCGCTGATGGCAGCCACGCGGCCATGCCCCTCGACAAAGCGCGAGAAGCGCTGACCGCGCAAGCGGGGCGGAACGCCGGTACCGGAGCGGACGAAGTGGAACAGCACCTGTGACAGGCGCACGACACGCATGGCCGCCGGGGCGACTTCGGCCAGCATCTCTGCAAATACGAGATATTCACTCTGCTTCCACCACCCCTGCTCGCGCACAAATGCGACCCATGCCTGCAGCGTTTCGCTTTGCTGTCGGATCAGTTCGGCATCGCCGGTTTCGCGCAGCAGGAACCAGGCGAGGAAATCGCGCAGATGCTCCGGATCGAGGGCGGACAGCGGCAGCTGGCCGAGATCGCCGGCCGATTCGACATCGCCCTGCAACAGCTCGGTCATGTGCGCCTCGAGGTTTTCCTCCCAGTCGGCATACTCACCCTCATCGGGCGGCTCCTGATCGTCAAACAGGTCGGAGTAGTGGAGCAGATAAGCCGTCAGCGCATCCATACACTGCTCGGCGTGTCGCGGCACAGGCGCGAGTTTCTCGTCGGCATGGCGGATAAATGCGTCCATGGTTTCCTGAAGTGTCGGCATGCGCCAATTGTTGCCGGAAATGCGGTAAATGGCTATGTTCGCGCTCCGCCAAGAGATCTAAAGGGGTTCAAAGATTATGCTCATCAATGTTGTATCGGTTCGCGTGGGAAATATTCTGGAGTGGAATAACGGCCTGTGGCGCGTCATGAAAACCCAGCATGTGACGCCGGGCAAGGGCGTGGCCTGCATGCAGCTGGAGATGCGCAATATCGAGACTGGCACCAAGACCAACAAGCGCTTCAATTCGACCGAGAAGGTTGAGCGTGTCGTACTCTCGCAGCGCGAGATGCAGTATCTTTACGCCGATGGCGATGATTATCATTTCATGGATATGGAGACCTACGACCAGATTACGCTGGGTGCGGATATGCTCGAGAATGCGCTGCCCTATCTGCTGCCGGAAGCGATGGTGACCGTGGAATTCCATGAGGATCGTCCGCTCAACGTCAAGCTGCCGCAGACGGTTGTGCTGGAGGTTGTCGAGTGCGATGCCGCGATCAAGGGGCAGACCGCGACCGGTTCCTACAAGCCGGGCAAGCTGGAGACCGGCGCGTCGATTCTGGTGCCGCCCTATCTGGAAGCCGGTACCAAGGTAAAGGTGAACACCGAAACCGGCGAATTCATGGAACGCGCCTGAGGTCTAGTCCAGCGGGCAGCCCTTGCTGCTCAGCGCTTCAAGATTCGCATTGATTGCTGCCAGCGTCTGCCGCATTGCGGCCAGGTCTGATGCAGGGATGCCACGCAGGGCCTGATCGCTGAGTCGCATCAGCGCCGGCCAGACCTGCACGAATGCCTCTTCTCCCTCAGCGGTGATCCGGGCCCGGATGATGCGTCGGTCCTGCTGATCCCTGATCCGCCCCACCAGTCCGCTTTTGACCAGCGCGTTGATCAGGCGCGTGACCGCCGCCTTATCCTTGCCGAGGATCGTGGCCAGCTGCGACTGCGACAGGCCGTTGCAGTGGCGGATAATCATCAGCGTGTCGGCCTCTTCCGGGGTCAGGTTGTAGCCGGCCTGTTTGCAGATTCGGCTGACCTGCGCCCGTACATGGCTGGTCATGCAGCCGATTAATGGCATGATTGCACCGAGTCCGTCCTGTTTCTGCTGTGCGAGATCGGATTTCATACCATGCAGCCTAGCTGGCATGGTTGATTTATCAATAGTTGACATTGTCAATCTATTTGCCGATGATGGCGTGCATGCTGCAGAGTTGCCTGTCAGTCGCAGCGGTTCAAAGGAGTTCGATGATGCGCCGGTTTTGTTATATCGCCCTGCCCCTGCTGTTGTTGAACGCCGGCATTGTGTCGGTTGCGGCCGGACCGATGAGCATGAAGCAGGTGATCGGCACCGTGCTGGCGCAACGTCCGGAGTTGCAGGTCAGTCGGGTCGATACGGCGATCGCGGCGATCGATGCGGCGCGGATCGAGTCGCTGCTCGATCCGGTCGTCACGGCCAATGTCGGCGTCAGCGATGAGAAGACGCCGACGGTCAGCGACTTTCAGCCGGCGGAAAACCGTCTGGCCCGAATCAGCGGCGCGATCTCCAAACCGCTCTCCGGCGGTGATACGGTGGGCGTCGATTTCAGCTATGTGCGTACCAGTCAGGGCTTCAATTCTCCGTTTGCAGCCCAGCTGGCTCGCTTCAACCCGGCCTACAGCAACCAGATCAATATCAATTACCGCCGTCCGCTGCTCAAAGGCGCCGGTCGCCCCGACTACAGTCAGGGGGTGCTGCGTGCGCAGGCCGGTATTTTGCAGGCCGAACGGCAGCGGCAGGTTGTCGCCCATAATCTGGCGCTGCAGGCCGTGAACGCCTATTACCAGCTCGCGTCCGACGATATTAATGTCGATATTGCCCGCCAGGCGGTCCAGCGGGCCAGGAAACTGCTGGCCTATCAGCGCTCGCGTGAACAGTTCGGCTTGATCGAGGCGGCCGACCGCTTGCAGGCCGAAGCGCTGCTGGCGGCGCGCAAGACCGATCTGCAGCGCGCGCTGAGCAGGCGTTTAAATGATCAGAACAGGCTTAACCGGCTGATGCTGCGCAGCGGCGGTGATCCGATTGAGCTGCGCCGGGACACGCATGCCCTGCCCACGCCGGTTGGCGATATCGATGCCGCCGTTGCACGGGCGGCGCGATCGCGGCCGGAGCTGCAGGCGTTGGATGCGCAGTTGCAGGCAGCCGATGCGCAGCTGAAGATTGCCCGAAATCAGGAACAGCCCCAGCTCGATGTCGTTGCCACGCTCGGCAGCCGAGCGCTGAAACGCACGCCGCTGCCGGCCGCAGCAGCCGGCCTCTCCGCCCATGATCATTTCGCCTCGCTATCGCTGGAGTTCTCCGATGCGCTGGGGCGCGGCATAGCCCGCGCCGCGATCCGTAAGGCCGAATTGCAGCGGCAGCGGATTCAGGCCGAGCGAGAGCGGATCATGGCGCAGATTCGCGATGACATCGCCGCTGCGCGCATGGCGATTGCAGCGGCGCGGCCGACGCTGGCCGCAGCCCGCGCGCAGGTGCGCGCCGAGCGGCGCAAGTTCCACGCCGAAATGCAGCGTTATCGGCAAGGGCGCTCCGACACGGCCACGCTGGTGCAGTTCGAGGGGGAGTTGCGCAATGCGGCCCTGAATGCCGAATTGCAGCAGTTGACGATTGAACTGGCCGAAACGCAGCTGGCCTGGGCCGAGGGACGACTGCTCGACGCGCTGGGGCTGAACGAGTCGGCAGATTCGGAGAGCCGCCCGTGAAGAATCTGATCGCCTTTTTCGTCAAACGCGGGGTGCTGGTCAACCTGATCTCGATCATCCTGCTGGTCGGCGGCATTTATGCCGGCGTCAATATGCAGCGCGAAGCGTTCCCGAGCATCAATTTCGATGTGATTGCTGTCACCGGCGCCTATCCGGGAGCTGCACCGCGCGAGGTCGAGCGGCTGATGGTGACGCCGATCGAACAGGAGATGAAGGGGCTGGACGGCATAAATGTGATCCGCTCCACGGCCTTTTCCGGCAAGATGCAGATTACGATCGAGGTCGACCCGAATTTTCGCGACCGCTCGCGATTGGTCTCTGATATCCAGCAGGCGATCAATCGCGCCGATCTGCCCAGCGATCTGCCGGCCGACCCGGTTATTACCGAGGTCAAGTCGGAACAGGCGCCGGTGCTGACCTTCTCGATCTCCGGCGATTTCGAGCCGCTGGAGCTGAAGCACCTGAGCGGTCAGATCGAGGATGATGTGCGCGATATCAAGGGCGTGGCCAATGTATTCGTGCAGGGCGACCGCAAGGAGGAGATCCGCATCGTGCCGCGCCCGGACGACATGCGCCGCCACCGGGTGTCGATTAATGATATCGTCGCGCTGGTTCAGGGCTGGAACATCAATGCGCCGGGCGGCCGCCTGAAAGCGCCGGACGGCCAGCGCATTATCCGCATTACCGGCGAATTCCGCTCGGCCGAGGATGCGGCCAATCTGGTGCTGCGCGCCAATGAGCGCGGTCAGGCGCTCTATCTGAAGGATGTCGCCGATATCACCCAGACGCTGGCGCGCCCGTATCGCTATGTCGGCGCGCGCGGCGATCCGGCGATCAATATGATTGTCGTCAAAAAGGGCGATGCCGATATTATCGATCTGGTCGACCGTGTGCGCGCCTATCTCGATACGATTCCGGCCACCTATGGCGAGACGGTGCATGTCAGCGCCTATAACGATCTGTCGACGATTACCCGGCTGCGTCTCGGCGTGCTGACCAATAACGGCGCGATCGGCCTGCTGCTGGTGCTGTTGCTGCTGCTGCTGTTTCTGCGCCCGGCGGTTGCGCTGACCACGGCCTGGGGGCTGCCGATCATCTTCTTCTCGGGCATCGCCGTGCTCTATGCGGCCGGCATTACGCTCAATCTGCTGGTGATGTTCGGCTTTATTATGGTGCTCGGGCTGATGGTCGATGATGCGATCATTATCGGCGAGAACGCAACCTGGCATATGGAGCGCGGTCTGACGCCCGAGCAGGCGACGATCGAGGGTACCTATGAGCTGATCGGACCGGTCTCGGCGACGGTGCTGACGACGATCGTCGCATTTCTGCCGCTGATGTATATGGACGGCATTATCGGCAAGTTCGTCTATTCGATTCCGGTTGTCGTGATCGTGCTGCTGACCTTTTCATGGATCGAGGCGATCTTTATCCTGCCCAACCATATCCGCGATATTGCCAATGCGCGCAAGCATCCGAAAGAGCGACGTCTGTTCACATGGGTTTCGAAAATCTATGTCTGGTTTCTGCACAAGGCCGTCAAACTGCGCTACCTGACGATACTGCTGACCATCGCCGGCCTGCTCGGCGCGCTGGCGCTGGCCGGCACGATGAAGTTTCAGCTCTTCCCGTCCGGCGCCGAATCTACCTTCTATCTGCGCGTGACGATGCCGACCGGCACGACGCTGGAGCAGATGCGCGACCAGCTCAAGCAGCTCGATGTCGCGGTGCGCAAGCGCATCGATCCGGCGATTCTGGAGACGACGACGATGATCGCCGGCGAGAACAGCGCCGACCAGCGCGAAGCGCTCAGGCAAATCGGCGACCGTTTCGGCTTCGAGCGCGTGATCTTGATTCCGTTTACCGAGCGCACGGTCAAGGCCTATACGGTAATGAACCGGCTGGAGAAGGAGATTCCGCCGCTGTTTCCGAATCTGGATATCAGCTTCGCGATGCAGCGGCCGGGACCGCCGGTCGGGCGAGCACTGCAGGTGGAGCTGACCGGCAGCGATGAGGCGGCAATGACGCGCGTGGCTAAACGGCTGATGGCGATGCTGGCGACAGTGAAAGGGGCCTATGCGGTCGAAAGCGATCTGGAGCCGGGAGATCCGGAGATTCATATCGTTATGGATCGCAAACTGGCCGCCTATGCGGGCGTCGATCTGGCCACGGCCGGCACCCATATCCGCGCCGCATTTGACGGTTTGCGCATCTCGACGATCAAGCGCGGCAAGGAGGAGGTTGATGTCACGGTCCGCTATCCCGAGCAGGCCCAGCGCGATATCGATACGCTGATGCAGCTGGAGATCCCGAACAGGCGCGGCGGGCTGGTGCCGCTGTTCCGGATCGCTCATATCGAGCGTCAGCCGGGCACGAGCAGCATCCGCCACAAGAACGGGCGGCGCGTGATCAATGTATCGGCCGAGGTGAATCAGACCGATATCAACTCCAAACAGCTCAATGCGTTGGTCGATCAGCGCCGCGAGCAGTGGCTGGGCGAGGATGCTGGCAGCGTGCATGTGCATCTCGGCGGCGAGGAGGAGAAGACGCAGGAGTCGGTGCGCGGACTGGTGTTCAGCTTTGTCTTTGCGCTGCTCGGCATTTTTGCGATTCTGGCCGTGCAGTTCAATCGCATCGGCTACCCGGTTCTGGTCATGCTGGCGATCCCGTTCGGCGTGATCGGTATTATTGTCGGCTTCTTCATGCACGGTGCGCCGATCTCGTTCATGGCGATGATGGGCTTTGTCGCGCTGACCGGTGTGGTGGTGAACGCATCGTTGGTGATGGCCGTGTTTATCCAGCGGTTGATTAACGAGGGCGTGCCGTGGCGCGAGGCGATTCTGGAAAGCGGCAAGCGCCGCCTGCGGGCCGTACTGCTGACTGCAATCACGACCGTCGTCGGCCTGCTGCCGACCGCCTACGGCTGGGGCGGCTTCGATCCGTTTGTTGCGCCGATGGCGCTGGCGCTTTCATGGGGTCTGATGTTCTCGACGGTGATCACGCTCTTCTCGGTGCCGGCCGCGCTCGGAATCGCGATCGATATCAAACACCTGTTGCAGCGCCTGCTCGGCCGGCCGGTCAGCGCCAACTGAGCCGTCATTTACGCCGCCGGCGTTGTGATCAGGCGGCTGCGGCCGTTGCTATGGCTGATGCGATAGTGGCAGGCGTAGGGCATATCGAGGCTGCGTGTATAGGCGATCGGCTGCTCCAGCAGTAGCGCGATCAGCATGCGCAGGCTGCCGGAGTGGGCGACGATCAGCAGATGCGCGTCATCGAACTGTGTGCGGGCGTCCGTCCACCAGTCGTGTAAGCGTTCCCTCAACTCTTCGGGCGATTCGCCGCCGGGCGGGCGCATGCCGGTCGGATCGGCGCGCCACTGATCCAGCATGCCGGGCCAGCGCCGGCGGATCTCGGCGACAGTTTTCCCCTCCCACGCGCCGTAGGCCATTTCGGCTAGCCGCGCATCGACCCGGCATTCGATGCCGGCCTCGGCCGCCCATGCCCGGACCGGTTCGGCGCAGCGGCTGAGCGGCGAGGCGATGATCAGATCCACATCGCGGCGCAATTGCTGCCATACCTGATCCATGGCCGCGCGGCCGTCCGGCGTGAGCGGATCATCGACCGTGCCGCGGTATTTCACGCCCCCCTCCAGCGCGCCGTGACGCAGCAGATCCAGTGTCAGCATCTCCCCTCCCGCGATACCAATAACGGCAATAAGTGTTGCCGCAGCGATATTTGCGCTATGGTGCTGCGCAATTCAGCGAAAAGGAAGGGCGACTCGTGACCGAAGATTTTGACCCCAATACCCCGGAAAACATTCAGGCGATGGCGCATGTGCGCGGCCTGCTCGAGTATATCGGCGAGGATATCAACCGCGAAGGTCTGCAGGATACGCCGGCGCGCGTGCTCTCGGCGATGGGCGAACACTTTTCCGGATATCGCGAGGATCCGCGCGAACACCTGCTCAAAACCTTCGAGGAGGTGGAGGGTTACGATGAGGTTGTGCTGGTCTCCGATATCGATGTGCACAGCCACTGCGAACATCACATGGTGCCGTTCGTCGGGCGGGCGCATGTGGCCTATATCCCGCGCGGTCGGGTTGTCGGCCTCTCCAAGCTGGCGCGCGTCGTTGAAGGGTATGCCAAGCGGCTGCAGGTGCAGGAGAAGCTGACGATGCAGATCGCCAATGCGATCGAGGATGTGCTGGAGCCGGAGGGCGTGGCGGTGATCATCCAGTGCCAGCATTTCTGCATGTGTCACCGCGGCGTGCACAAGGCCAACTCCTGGACGACGACCTCGAAACTGACCGGCGCATTCATGAATAATCCGTCATCGCGACTGGAGCTGTTCCAGCTGATTGGCATGGATAAATCCGGCCACTAAGGAAGCGCTGACTGTCGACGCTTGCGTGCAGGCCATGGACGGTCAGCCATGCTTGGATAGATGAACAAGACGCCTGCGCCGCGAATCCACATGAGTGCTCGATCATGCCATGCATCCATTCCGGTTATCAGCTTCGCAGCGCAAAACTGGCATCGGGCCGCTGTTCTAGTGTAAGCTGCGCCTTTGGGCCGTGCGATCGGCCCTGCGGCATGAGCGCGCCGACGACCGTGAGCGTCACCGGATGATTACAGGGGTATGCATGGAGCAGCAGGTCACCGTTATTGCCGTGGAGGGAAACGAGGCCGTCGTCAGCGGCCGCCGCGCCAGCGCCTGCGGCGGCTGCGCCGGCAAGGCCTCCTGCGCGACGATGGGTTCATGGGTTGAGCGCATTGTGGAGCTGCGTCTGCCCAACCGGATCGGCGCTGAGGTCGGCGATCGCGTACTACTGTTCGTGCCCGACAATGCCGTGCTGCGCATCGCATTTCGTCTCTATGGTCTGCCGATGCTGCTGTTTATCGCAACAGGTCTGCTGCTGCGCACGCTGGCGTTGTCATTGGGCTGGGCGCACGGCGAGGCCGTGGCCGCGCTCGGCGCTATCGCGGCCGTGCCGCTCTACTATTTCTGGTATCGATCGCATCAGGCATCGGCCGCTGACGGTTCGCCGGCCATGGATGTGCGCATGCTGCGCATCATCGAACATGCCGCTGCCGGCCAGCGCGTCGATCTGGCGGTTTCATCGCATTGACACTGCATTTTCATCTATTTTTCATTAAGCAGGCTTACAAATCGCTCTGCATTTTTATCCAAGGAGTCGACATTGAATAATATTAAACGATTGTTCCCTGCCCTGTTCATGGTCATTATCTGGGTATCGCAGGCCGGTGCGATGCCGGACAGCTTTGCTGACCTAGCCGAGGCTCAGGCCGATTCTGTGGTCAATATCAGCACGACCAAGCGTGTTGAAACGCAGCAGGGTCTGCCGCCGGGCTTTGGTTTTCCACACGGTTCACCGTTTGATGATTTCTTTAACGATTTCCTGCGCAACATGCCGCGCCAGCAGCAGGAGCGCCATGCGCTGGGCACCGGCTTCATTCTCTCCGCCGACGGCTATGTCGTAACCAATAACCATGTTGTTGAGGGCGCGGACGAGGTGATCGTCAAAATGCGCGACGGCAGCGAGCATGAGGCTAAGATTATCGGTACCGACCCCAAACTCGATGTCGCGCTGATCAAGTTCAAGTCTAAAAAGCGACTGAAGGCGGTGACGCTGGGCGACTCCGACAAGCTGCGTGTCGGCGACTGGGTCGTTGCGATCGGTAATCCGTTCGGGCTCGAGCAGACAGTGACGGCCGGTATCGTCTCGGCCAAGGGACGCGTGATCGGCTCCGGTCCGTATGACGATTTCATCCAGACCGATGCGGCGATCAATCCGGGCAACTCCGGCGGCCCGCTATTTAATGTGCGCGGCGAGGTGATCGGCATCAATACGGCGATCTACTCCCGCAGCGGCGGCAATAACGGCATCGGCTTTGCGATTCCGATTAACCTGGCCCGCTCGGTGATCGATGAGCTGCGTGAAAAGGGGCATGTCACGCGCGCCCGTCTCGGGGTCCATATCACTGATGTGGACAAGGAGACGATGCAGGCGCTCGGCCTGAAGAGTCGCGAGGGCGCGCTGGTACCGCAGGTCGTGGCTGGCTCGGCGGCCGACAAGGCGGGTATCAAGCCGGGCGACGTGATTGTATCGATCGACGGAGAGATGGTGCATAAGGCGCACGATCTGCCGCTGCGCGTGGCCCGCCACAGGCCGGGCGATAAGGTAAAGATCGGCGTGATTCGCAATGGCACGCGTAAAACGATCACGGTGACTGTCGAGGCGATGGAGGAAGAGGCGTCGGCTGAAGGCAAGGCCTATGTGCACGGCAACAGCAAAGTGCGGCTGGGCATGGTCGTCGATAACCTGACCTCCGATCTGGCTGCCCGGCTGCAGACCCGGGTCAAACAGGGCATTGTTGTGCAGCAGGTGCAGCGCGGCATGCCGGCCTCGCGCGCCGGTATTCAGCGCGGCGATGTGATCTACCGTATCAACGGTAAGGATGTAAACAATGGATCTGGACCTGAGCGCCGGCCAGCGCCGGCTGGAGCTGCGGGTGGCCCAGCG
>CAYSMR010000046.1:0-11249 GCA_964432195.1 uncultured Zetaproteobacteria bacterium
TATTCTACCAACACACGAGGAAAACTTATGTCTTCAGATCTGATTATTCATGTTAGCGACGAAAGCTTCGATGCCGATGTATTGAAAGCTTCCGGTCCTGTTGTGGTCGATTTCTGGGCCCCGTGGTGCGGCCCCTGCAAGCAGATCGCCCCGATTCTGGACGAAGTCGCAGCCGAGAAGCAAGGACAGGTCACCATCGCCAAGATCAATATCGATGACAACCCGAATACGCCGGGCAAATACGGCGTGCGCGGCATCCCGACGCTGATGCTGTTCAACAATGGCAATGTACAGGGTACCAAGGTTGGCGCGGTCAACAAGGCCAAGCTGATCGAGTTCATCGACGAGCATCTGGACTGATCGCCGCAACCTTCGGCCAATCGTTAGCGCATTTCCGGCAGGGGCATCGTCCCCTGCCTTTTTTGTTGCCCGCCGCCTATGCCTGACACCGGCTTCCCCTGTTCGGCCGACGCCGATGCGCGGCTGCTGATTCTCGGTTCGATGCCCGGCCAGAAATCGCTGGCCGAACAGCAGTATTACGCCCATCCACGCAACGCCTTCTGGCCAATTATCGGCGCACTGCTCGATATCGATCCGGCGCTCCCCTATCGGCAGCGGCTTGAACTGCTGCGCAGCCGGCGCGTGGCGCTGTGGGATGTCGCGCATCAGTGCGTCCGCCCCGGCAGCATGGATCACGCGATCGAGCCCGATTCGGTCGTCGCCAACGATTTCGCCGCCTTTTTCGCCGCCCACCCGGCAATCCGCGCGATCTGCTTCAACGGCCGCAAGGCGCAGGAGCTCTATCGCCGGCTGGTGCAGCCCCACCTGCCCGAGCCGTACAACGCCATTGCGCAGCATCTGCTACCGTCCACCAGCCCGGCCAATGCGGGCATGACGCAGGCCCGCAAACTGGCCGCGTGGCAAATCATCCTCGCCCCCCTTGAATCCGGCTGAACAGAACCCTATCTACCCGGTTCACAGAGATACTCTTATCAATCGAGGTAGAATCCCATGACTGCTACACCCACCAAAGAGAAACATGCGTTTCAGACCGAGGTCAAACAGCTGTTGGATCTGATGATCCACTCGCTCTACTCGAACAAGGAGATCTTCCTGCGCGAACTGATCTCCAACGCATCCGACGCCGCCGACAAGCTGCGCTTCGAAGCGACCACCGACGATGCCCTGTTCGAGGGCGATTCCGACCTACATGTATTTATCGACGTCGACAAGGAGCAGCGCACGATCACCGTGCGCGACAACGGCATCGGCATGGACCGCGACGAGGTGATCGCCAATATAGGCACGATCGCCCGCTCCGGCACGAAAGAGTTTTTCGGCCAGCTCTCCGGCGATCAGGAGAAGGACGCCCATCTGATCGGCCAGTTCGGGGTCGGCTTCTATTCGTCATTCCTGGTCGCCGACAAGGTAACGCTGACAACGCGCCGCGCCGGCGTCGGCAAGGAGCACGGCGTGCGCTGGGAGTCGACCGGCGACGGCGAATATGAGTTGGAGACCGTCGAGAAGGAGAGCCGCGGCACCGAGATCAAGCTGCATCTGCGCGAGGACGCCGACGAGTTCCTCGATGTCTGGCGTCTGAAATCGATCATCCACAAATATGCCGATCATATCCCGTTCCCGATCCGGATGATGAGTACGCCTGCGCCGGCCGCCGACGGCGAGGAGCAGCAGCAGGCCGAGATCGAGACCATCAACCAGGCCTCGGCGCTGTGGACGCGCCCGAAATCCGAACTGAGCGACGAGGATTACAAGAACTTCTACAAGCATATCGGCCACGATTTCGAGGATCCGCTGGCCTGGCTGCATCAGAAGCTGGAGGGCAAATACGAGTACTCGCTGCTGCTCTATCTGCCCAAGCGTGCCCCGTTCGACCTGTGGCAGGCCGAGGCCAAGCACGGCGTCAAACTCTATGTGCGCCGCGTCTTCATTATGGAGGCCAGCGAGGATCTGCTGCCCCGCTATCTGCGCTTCGTGCGCGGCGTCATGGACTCCAACGACCTGCCTCTGAACGTATCGCGCGAAATCCTGCAGCAGAGCCCGGCCATGGAGGCGATGAAGAAGGGCGCGACCAAGCGCGTGCTCGGTCTGCTCGAGGATCTGGCCAAAAAGGCCGGCGAAGCCAATGACGACGGCAATATCAACACCGATTACGCCGATTTCTGGGCCGAGTTCGGCAACTGCCTGAAAGAGGGCATTATCGAGGACTTCGCCAACCGCGAGCGCATCGCCAAGCTGCTGCGCTTCTCGTCGACCGAATCGAACGAACAGAGCGTATCGCTGGAGGAGTATGTCGAACGCATGAAAGAGGGCCAAGATACGATCTACTATATCACCGCCGAAACGCTGGCCGCGGCCAAGCACAGCCCGCATCTGGAGGTCTTCCGCAAGAAGGGCGTCGAGGTGCTGCTGCTGCACGATCGCATCGACGAGTGGCTGACCTCCCACCTGACCGAGTTCGACGGCAAGAAGCTGCAGTCGATCGCCAAGGGCGAGCTCAATCTCTCCGGCATCGGCGCCGATTCGGAAGAGGCTGCCGAAGCCGCGAAGAAGGAGCAGGAGGAGAAAGCCAAGGCGGTGGAGCCGGCCATGAAGAAGATCAAGGATGCGCTCGGCGACAAGGTCAAGGATGTCCGCGTCACCGATCGCCTGACCGAATCGCCGGCCTGTCTGGTCTCCGACCAGTTCGACATGAGCACCAATATGGAGCGCATCCTCAAGCAGGCCGGTCAGAACGTGCCGGAGGTCAAACCGATTCTGGAGATCAATCCGGATCACGAACTGGTGCAGCGACTGGCCAAGATGCGCTCGAAGGAGAAGATCGCCGATCTGGCCAGCATCCTGTTCGATCAGGCCATCCTCGCAGAAGGGGCGCTGCCGGAAGATCCGGCCGGCTTCGTGCGCAAGATCAATGCGCTGCTGAAAGTCTGACGGCGCGTTGCCGGTCAGCATCCTGCGATGCTGACCGCACATCCTCTACCCTATAGGCCGCGGCTTCATCGCCGCGGCCTGTTTTTTTATCCCCGCCGATCACGATTATGCTACAGTTCGGCTATGTACGAGGGCATCCACGGCACCACGGCGATTCAACAGCAGCGCGGCAGCAGGCGCATTATTGCCGGCCTGATCTGCGCCTGGCTGCTCTCTCTCTAACAGCGCCGGCCGCAGCGCAAAGCGCGCCGCCGGCGTGGCTCGAACGCGGCTGGCAGCTGCTCGCCGCCGGCAATCAGCAGCGCGCGCTGCATCTCTGGCAGCGCGGCGTCAGCGCCCTGCCCGAGCATCAGCTGCTGGCCACGCTCGGCGTATTCGCGCATCTCCCCTATGCGCTGCAACGACTAAAACAGCTCGGCCCCGGCTACCAGACACTGATCGCGCGCCGCAATCGACACGGCCGCACGCTCTATTATCTGCTCAGCAGCCTCCCGACATCCGCGGACCGGCGCAGGCGGCAGAGCGAACTGGCCGATCTGAAACAGGCAGCCGGCATATCCGGCGTACTGCTGGCCGTCGAGGCCGGCGCCTTCCGCAATATGGCTGCGCCGCCGGAAGCGGATCCCGCCACGCCGGAACGGAGTTTCACAATCAACCGTTTCGAGATCAGCGGCAACCGCCAGCTGTCAACCGACCTGATCCTGATGAGCCTGCGCGACTTCTACGGCAGCGACAAAACTGATACCGATCTTGCACTGATCCGTCAGCAGGTGCTGGAGCTCTACCGCAGCTCGGATATCCGCCGCGTCGAGGTTGCTGCACCGACGCTGCTCGACGATACGGTCAGCATCACGATTCGCGAACAGGCATCCCCCTGAACAGCGTTTGACGTAACAGCCGCTCAGCGGCGCTTAGGGGCAAACAGGCTCACAGATCGAGCGTCAGACTGGCCGGATACTCCAGCGCCTCCTTGAGGGCGACCAGAAAGCGCACCGCATCGGCCCCGTCGATCAGGCGGTGATCGTAGGAGAGCGCCAGATACATCATCGGCCGGATTACTACGGCATCATTCTCGGCGATCGGCCGCTTCTGGATCGTATGCATGCCGAGGATGCCGCTCTGCGGCGGATTGAGGATTGGCGTCGAGAGCAGCGACCCGAAAATGCCGCCGTTGGTAATCGAGAACGTGCCCCCTTTCAGATCGTCCGGCGACAGGCCGCCGTTGCGGGCTCGCTCGGCCAGCGACGCGATGCCGCGCTCGATCTCGGCCAGCCCCAGTTGATGCGCATTGCGCAGCACCGGCACAATCAACCCCTTGTCGGAGCTGACCGCAATGCCGGCATCCACATAATTGTGATAGACGATGTCATCGCCGTCGATATAGGCGTTCAGGGCCGGATACTGCGACAGGGCCTGACAGACCGCGCGCACGAAAAACGACATATAGCCCAGCTTGACGCCGTGCTTCTGCTGGAAAGCCGGCCCGAAACGGCTGCGCAGATCGATCACGGCCTGCAGGTTGACCTCGTTGAACGTCGTCAGCATCGCGGCCGTGTTCTGGGCCGCCTTCAGACGCTCGGCGATGCGGCGGCGCAGCCGGCTCATCGGCACCCGTTCCAGCCGCCGTTCGCCCCCGGCAGCCACGGCTGCGGGCTCGGCAGCTTCAGGTGAAGCAGGCTCCAGCGCTTCCGTTTTCACCTTATCCTCCACCGTTTCCGGCTCGCGCTCCGGCCCGGTTTCCGGCTCCGGCGCAGCGGCTTCCGCTTTATCCTCCGCCGCTACCGGCGCTGCTGCCGACTCAGGCTCATCAGGAGCAACGGCAGCCTGCGCGTCGGCATCGATCACGCCGATCACCTCGCCCGGCTCGACCGTGCTGTCGGCCTCCTTGAACACGCTCTTGAGCACGCCGGCATCGAGCGCGGTGATCTCCATCGTGATTTTATCGCTCTCGATCTCGGCCAGCACGTCATCGACCGCGACCGGATCGCCCGGCTGTTTCAGCCAGGAGACCAGCGTCGCTTCGGTCTCCGACTCGCCCAGATTCGGTACCCTGATTTCAATATCCGCCATCTCTATCCCCCGCTTCTCCGTTCCGACAGACCGGCATCCACCAGCGCCGCCTGTTCCTCTTTATGCCGTCTGGCCGAACCGACCGCCGCCGCCGCTGCGGCCTGCCGCGAAATCTGACGCAACGGCACGCCGTCCGGCAGACAACGTTCCAGACACTCCTTGATGCGCAGCCATGCGCCCTGATTCTTCGGCTCCTCCTGCAACCAGACAATCTCGTCCAGCGCCGTAAATGCCGCGATCTGCGCATTGAGTTCGTCATACGGGAACGGATAGAGGCGCTCGATACGCAGCAGCGCGATATCGCTGATCTCCCTCTCCCGCCTCGTCGTCAGCAGATCGTAATAAACCTTGCCGGAACAGAGGATCAGCCGATGCGCGGCATCCGGACACACGTCGGCATCCGTTTCGCCAAGCACCGGCTGAAAACGGCCGTCGGTAAAGTCCGCCAGCTGCGAAAACGACAACTTGTTACGCAGCATGCTCTTCGGCGCCATCATAATCAGCGGCTTGCGCATCCGGATCATCAGCTGGCGGCGCAGCAGGTGAAACAGCTGCGCCGGCGTCGTCGGATAGACCACCTGCATATTCTTCTCGGCGCAGAGCTGCAGATAGCGTTCCAGCCGGGCCGACGAGTGCTCGGCCCCCTGTCCCTCGTAACCGTGCGGCAACCACAACACCAGCCCGGACATCCGGTTCCATTTGGTTTCGCCGGCGGCGATAAACTGATCGATCACAACCTGCGCGACATTGGTGAAATCGCCGTACTGCGCCTCCCAGATCACCAGCGCGCGCGGCTCGGCCACCGAATAGCCGTATTCGTAACCGAGCACGGCCATCTCCGAGAGCATCGAATCGATGACAATAAAGTGCGACATGTCGCCATTCTCGACCTGCCGGATCGGCACCATCGATTTGCCGGTACGCTGATCATACACGACGGCATGGCGGTGGAAGAAGGTGCCACGCCCGGAATCCTCGCCCGACAGACGCACCCAGCCGCCTTCGCTGACCAGCGTCGCATAGGCCATCGTCTCGGCGCAGCCCCAGTCCACCGGCTGCTTGCCGAGCATCATCTGCATGCGCGCCTCGTAAATCTTCTCGACCCGCGGATGCAGGTTGAAACCGGCCGGCAACAGATGCACGCGATGGGCCACCTCGCTGAGAATCTCGGCCACCACGCCGGTATCCGGCTCCTCGGCATGGTCGCGCAGGAAGCCATCCCAGCGCCCCTGCAGGCTGTTCGGTGCGCTCGGCGCGCGCTCTCTGGCCCGGCGCATCTGTTCCAGACAATTGCGATAGGTTTTGACCATGCTGTCGCTGTCCACAGCAGTGAGCACGCCGTCGGCGATCAGGCGATCGCGGTAAATCGTTTCCAGCGTAGGATGTTCGGCGATGCGGCGATACATCACCGGCTGCGTCACCTCCGGGGAGTCGGCCTCGTTGTGGCCGTGGCGACGGTAGCAGATCAGATCGATCACAATATCCTCGTGAAAGGTGTTGCGATATTCGACGGCGATCTCGACGGCCAGACAGCAGGCCTCCGGATCATCGCCGTTGACGTGCAGAATCGGCGCATGCACGACCTTGGCGACATCGGTGCAGTAGGTCGACGAGCGCGCATCATGCGGATTGACCGTGAATCCGATCTGGTTGTTGACGACAATATGGATCGTGCCGCCAATGCGGAAGCCGCGCAGCTTGGAGAGCTCCAGCGACTCGGCCACAACCCCCTGACCGGCAAACGCCGCATCACCGTGCACCAGCACGTTCATCACCTGGCGCTTGGTTTTATCCTTGCGCCGGCACTGGCGCGCCCGCACGCTACCCATCGCGACCGGCGTAATAATCTCCAGATGCGACGGATTGAAGCCGAGCGACAGATGTACGACGCCACCGGGCGTGCGCACGTCGGATGAGAAGCCGAGATGATACTTGACGTCGCCCTGCCCCTGCGCCGTCTCCTCCAGCTGCGCCCCCTCGAATTCGGAAAAGATCTCCGAGAGCGACTTGCCCATGATATTGGCCAGCACATTGAGCCGGCCGCGATGGGCCATACCGAGAATAATCTCGCGCGCCCCCTGAGTGCCGGCGCGCTGAATCAGCGCATCGAGCATCGGGATCAGGCTCTCGCCCCCCTCCAGCGAAAAACGCTTCTGGCCGACGTAGCGGGTGTGCAAAAAGCGTTCGAACTCCTCGGCATGCATCACCCGGCCGAAGATATGGCGACGCATATCGGCATCGTAATCGGGCGTGGAGCGCACCTGCTCCAGCCGGTGCTGGATCCAGTGCTTGCGGGCCGAATCGGTGATATGCATGAACTCCGGCCCGATATGGCCGCAGTAGGTATCGTTGAGCAGCGCGATGATATCACGCAGCCGCATCTGTCTGCCGCCGGCCAGATCGCCGGCCGGAAACAGCGTATCCAAGTCACGCTCCGACAGCCCGTAGTAGCCCAGTTCCAGCTCCGGGCTCGGCGGTCTGGGATCGAGACGCAGCGGATCGAGATCGGCATGCAGATGGCCATGCACCCGGTAGCCGTGGATCAGGTAAAATGCGCGCGACGGATATTCGATATCATCCGTGCGCCGCGGCGCGCGCGCGACCGCCGCATGCGCAACAACCGGCGCCATGCGAGCGAGCATCTCGCTGTGATCGGGAACGTGAGCAACCGACCTGTCCGGCTGTTGCAGATCGTCGAAATAGTCGCTCCAGCCGGCCGGCAGCGATGCAGGATCGCGGCGGTACTGCGCATAGAGCTGTTCCAGCCATGCGCCGCCGGCGCTGAACAGTTCGTCGGCAACGGCCGCGTTCTGTGCCTGCCGCTCTGCGTGATCCTGATCCGGTTGACTCGATTGACTCAAGACACCTCCCCGCTCATCCGTGAACGCTATTTATAATGCAGCCGGCGCACTCTGACCAGTCTGCCGAACGCGATAATGCACCCGATACCAGAGTATGCCCAGATATTCGTTCAGCCCGTCGGCCGAATCGGCCAGCACATTCCAGCGCGGCAGCCAGCTGCGCAGATCATAGGCTTCTGCGTTCAACGACATAATCGCACGGCGCGGCCACGACATCAAAACTCTGCTGCGCAAATACGCGCACCGCGCGCGGCATATGCCAGGATGTGCCACCAGTAGGATGCGGTCAATACTGGCCGGCTGCTGCATGCGACGCAGATTGGCGGCATTCTCCCAGGCATTGGCTGCTGCGCTCTCACTGTGAATGCGCGAGGCTGGCCGCCACAGCATGCGCTGCATCAGCACCCCTTCCGGCTCGCTGGTCTCGGAGGGCACCGCCCCGCCGGTCGTATAGATATCCAGCCCGGTCTGCTCGGCCAAATCGGCCGCATAGATCGTGCGAATCATGGAATAATGGGAGAGCTGATCGCGGCCACCGTATTCAGGGGCCTGTTCGCGAATGCCGCCGCCGAGCAGCACGACCGCACCGGGCGGCGGCAGCTGTGCAATCGCCTTGCTCAGCAGCAGCGTCATTATTCAACGATTGTGATCATCGATGACTGTCGCGGATGAAGTCAATGCGAGGGCGGCGAATCCGGCTCAATCCGCCATTGGGTCATCTTCATCATCGAAGATATAGTGATACGGCGCCTTGATCAGATGCATGACACCGTCCATCGCCGCATCCGCCCCGCCGGCGGCGCAGGCCGGCAGCGACAGCACGGCAAGCAGCAGCAGAATCTTCTGGCCCGGCGGCTGCGGATCAGTCATCCAGATTATCCTCTTCATCATCGACCAGATAGTGAAACGGTGCGGACACGACATCGACCGTCGTCACCATCGCAGAGCGAACCATCGCGCATGATGAGAGCATCAACAACGATAACAGCAGAAACAGAGATACAAAACGCATGACAATCCCCCGACACTTTCCCTGGCGAAGCGCTGATTGTCAGCGCTTCCCTAAATATTTATTCCGGCATGACTATAGCCGATGCCGCGCCGCTTAGGGAAGTGCTGATTTATTCAGCATTTCCGCGCAGGCTATGGACGGCCTGCCAAATCAATCACGTAAGTGGTTAATTTGTAAGGAAAGGCAAAACCGCGCTTTTGCCTTTCCGCGCTGATTACAGGCAAGATGCCTTTAATCAGCATCTCCTTAGAAAGTGCGAAAGCGCCCTGCGACAGGCTGACGCTGCGCCTCAGATCAGCTTCAGCAGCCCCTTCATGACCATATCGGTATGACTGATAATGCCGACCACATTGCCGTTATCGACCACCGGTGCGCGCGACAGGCCGAGACGCGAAAACAGCGAACTGGCATAGCGAATATCCATATCCGGATGCACGGTCACGGCCGGCTTGGTCATCACCTCGTAGATACTGACCCGATCCGGCGAACGGTTGGCCGCCAGCACATGGCGGGCGATATCGGCAATCACAACAATGCCGTATTCGTCATACTCATGGCGCTTGTCGACAATCAGACACTTGGTCTCGACATGGCGCATCACGGCCAGCGCTTGCCGCACCGTCGCCACCCCCTCGACCATGTCATACTCGGTTTTCATCACATCCTTGACACGGATCAGCGGCTTCCCGTCCGCACCGGTCTTGCTGCCGATACTCATAGCTGCTCCTCCACTTCATCCATCAGACACATGATCTGGCCGCCCAGCCCGATCGCATCCTCGACATCGAGCTGAAATGCAACTCCCGAACCAGGGTTCTCTTCAAAGCCCGCCTCCTCGGCGATGCGCTCGAGAATATTGCGGCTCAGATGCTCCTCGACCAGAAACAGCACCATGTCGCGCTGCGCCTCCAGCGCCAGACCGAAAAAGGTCTTTTTCGGCTTCAGTCCCTCACCACGGGCGTCGCCGACAACGGTTGCGCCGGTTGCGCCGGCCTTGCGCGCGGCGGCCATAATCTGGTCCGTTTTGGTGTCTGCCACCAGTGCAATCAGTAGTTTAAAACGCATGCTGCTCCCCCTGTTCCGCTCATGATGCCTGTTCTCTGTCGCGTTCACGGCACTGCTCCAGCCAGCGGCTGATCTGGGCATAGGCCATCACGCTGATAATCGGAAAGACGCTGGCGAATGCGATCAGGCCGAAGCCGTCGATCAGCGGGCTGCGCCCCGGAATCGCATCGGCCAGCCCAAGCCCGAGCGCGGCCAGCAGCGGCACGGTCACGGTCGATGTCGTCACACCGCCGGAGTCGTAGGCCAGCGGGATAATCATCGCCGGCGCGCGCATCGTCTGGATAATCACGACGATATAGACAACCAGAATATAGAGCCAGAGATCGGTGCCTGTCACAATCCGGTAACAGCCGATCGCCACACCGATCGCAACGCCAAATGAGACCGCCAGTCGCAAGCCCCAGGCCGAGACCGCGCCGCCGGAGACCTGCTCGGCCTTCATTCCTACGGCAATCAGGGCCGGTTCGGCCAGCGTCGTGGCCAGCCCGATCGCAAACGCGAATGCATAGACCCAGCCGAAATGCTCCCACTGCACGCCGTCCACAGCCGCATCGAGCGCGCCGTAGAGAAAGACCGGGTCGGTCAGCTGGGCAGCCATCACTCCGCCGAGCGGAAAGATCGCCTTCTCCAACCCCATCAGAAACAGCGCCAGGCCGAGCAGCACATAGACAAAACCGCGCAGCACGCGCCAGAGCCCGGCGATCGGCTGACGCAGCACCAGCAATTGAAAGCCGAGCAGCACGGCCGCGATCGGCGCGACATCGCGCAGCGTCGACAGCAGCGTATCGCCGAACAGCGCCAGCAGGTTCACAGGATCAGCATCCCGTAGGTCATGACAAAAATCATCGGCAGCAACGATGCAAATGCAATCAGGCCGAAGCCGTCGAGCAGCGGATTTCGGCCGCGGATCGATGTCGCCAGACCGATGCCGAGCGCCGTCACCAGCGGCACGGTGATCGTTGATGTCGTGACGCCGCCGGAGTCGTAGGCGATGCCGATAATCTCCTGCGGCGCAAAGATCGTCATCACCACAACCACGAAATAACCGGCCATAATGCAGAAGTGCAGCGGCCAGCCGGAGAGGATGCGCAGCACCCCCAGCACGATCGCCGTACCGACCGACAGCGCAACGGTCAGCCGCAGGCCGTCGGCATACGCCTGCATCGCCGCCGGCGTGGCCCCGATCATGCCGCTGTCGGCGGCGATCGTTGCAGCCTTGCCGGCCACGGCGATCAGGGCCGGCTCGGCGACTGTTGTGCCGAAACCGAGCAGAAACGCGAATGCCAGCAGCC
>CAYSMR010000047.1:0-11232 GCA_964432195.1 uncultured Zetaproteobacteria bacterium
TTTCAGACGATGTGCTGTCTCGATGCTGCCAAGGCTTTCAGCCCGTTGAACCAGCTCCAATACATCTGGCCTTCAATCTTGGAAATGGGCATCGATCCAATCCAGGGGAGGATATGTTTATCGGGTTTGGCCTGAGTGTTTTTGATCGTTGTTTCAACCCATTTCTGGGACATCTTGCTCATCCACTCTTTTGAAACTGCTTCAAAAGTAGAGTCATTCATATCCCGCATGGCTTTGCGCTTCTGCTCCTGCTTGTACCGGGAGGGGGCGATACCTTGTTCGAGTAATTTGCGGGCTTCAATGCGCCTGTCACGCGCTTCTTTAAGAGATACTACTGGATACGTCCCCAAGGCAAGCGTTTTTCGCTTTCCTGCGAAGCGATAGTCCAGTCGTCAGTATTTACCGGATGGCAACACCAGGTAGATACATACTCTCACCATCCGAGAGTTTGAGACGCTTCTGGTTCTCTAAAAGCTTGGCTGCTTTGATCTTTGCATCATTGAGGCGCATATCCCCCTCCTGACGGTACAAGCTGGAAACAACCGTCAAATCGCAGAATATACCGCCAATAATACCGATGCAATGGCGGTACATAGGCAAACGTAGTGAGACGATATTGGATGGTGGGTAATAAAAAAGGCCCGTAAGTTCAATACTTACGGGCCTTTATGGTCCATGTTGGACCGTCTTATGGTGCCGAAGACTGGAGTCGAACCAGCACGAGCGTGAGCTCACCACCCCCTCAAGATGGCGTGTCTACCAATTCCACCACTTCGGCTTATGCGCGCATCCTCACTACAGCAGGTTGCGATGCAACTGTTTATTCAGCAGCCGGCAGGCTGTCGGTTGTCGCCGGGCTGTCGCTCTTCAGCTTGGACGGATCGAAGCCGCCCTGGGTCGGCTGCTCCAGCGGGATCTCGTCGACAATCGAACGTTCGACGACCGAACCGGTCTGCTGCTGCGAAAAGAAGGCCAGCGTCAGGCTGGTCAGCATGAACGTGGCCGCGAGTCCCCCGGTCAGCTTGCCTAGGAACGAGCCCGAACCGCGGCTGCCGAACAGCGTCTGCGCTCCGCCGCCGCCGAATGAGACGCCCATATCCGCGCCCTGGCCCTTCTGGATCAGGACGACGCTGATCAGCAGCAGCGCCACGATCACATGTACTATAATCAGAACTGTAGTCATTCCGGTGTTTCTCCTCAGCTCGCAGCCTTGGCTGCGGCTTTTACAATTTGCAAAAATGATTCGGCTTTCAGGCTGGCGCCTCCAACCAGCGCGCCCTCCACGCCCGGGCAGGCCAGCAGTTCTGCGGCATTACCTGGGTTGACGCTGCCGCCGTAGAGCACGCGGCAGTCATGGCCAAGGCGGCGCAGCTCCTCGTGAATGAAGGCGTGCGTTTCGGTGACCTGCTCCGGCGAAGCGGTAACGCCGGTGCCGATCGCCCAGACCGGCTCATAGGCGATGGTCAGCGGGGCATCCTTCGGCGCGCCCTTGAGAATGGCCAGCTGCTCGCTCAGCACCGTGTTGGTGATGCCGCCTTCGCGCTGTTCCAGCGTTTCGCCGATGCAGAGGATCGGCTCCAGGCCGTGCAGCCAGGAGGCGTTCATCTTGTTGCGGATCTGGGCGTTGGTTTCGCCGATAATGCTGCGGCGCTCGGAGTGGCCGAGGATCACATAGCGGCAGCCGGCATCGCGCAGCATCATTGGGCAGATCGAGCCGGTGAATGCGCCCTTATCCTCGTAGTAAACATTCTGCGCGCCCAGCGCGACACCCATTGAAGCCAGGCGGGCAGACATCGGGTGCAGCAGCGTGAACGGCGGCATCAGCGCCACCTCGACATGATCCGGGGCCGGATTCTCGCCGAAGGCGTCCATGAATTCGTTGGCGTCCTGAAGGGTGCCGTTCATTTTCCAGTTGCCTGCAATCAAACGACGTTTTTCGTTGCTCATGTCATTCCTCCAGAATCTGTGTCTGCCGGTTGTGCTTGCCGGACTGTTGATTGCGCCGGAATCTCGCGCAGCCAACGGCTAAAAAAAAGTTCGCGGATTCTAGGAACAATGCCTTATAAGGCAAGGGGCAATCAGAAATGTTATCCGCAGCTCTGTTATCGGCTACCCTTGGCGCATGAATCATGACCATGCCCGACAGGCCAAGAAATCGCTCGGCCAGCACTTCCTGCGCGATCATAGCGCGATCCGGCGTATCGCCGGCGCGATCTCGGTCGGCGCGACAGCGATCGAGATCGGCCCGGGACCGGGCGCGATTACCGAAGCATTGCTGGCGCGGGTCGCGCGGCTGGCCGTGATCGAGATGGATGACCGCTTTGCAGCCCGCTGGCAGGAGGCGGCTGGGAGCAATACGGCGCTGAGCGTGATACACGGCGATGTGATGCAGGAGCTGGATGCGGCTGTTGCAGCGCTGCAGCCGGAGTGGATTGTCGGCAATCTGCCCTACAATCTCAGCGGCCCGCTGACGGCGAAACTGGCTGCGCATCGTCTCTCCGGCGGCATGGTGCTGATGTACCAGCGCGAGGTGGCCGAGCGCATTGCGGCCGGGCCGGGTAGTAAGACCTACGGCGGTTTGTCTGTGCTGGCGCGCCACTATTACGATGTGAAGCGCCTGCTGACGCTGCCGCCGGGCGCCTTTGCGCCGCCGCCGAAGGTGCATTCGGCGGTGATTCTGCTGACGCCGCACGGGCGTCTGCCTGCCTGCGATTATGCCGCGCTGCAGCAGACCGTGCGTCGGGGCTTTGCCCATCGGCGCAAAACGATCGCCAATAATTTCAGAGGCGCGATCTCGCCGGACCAGTTCGAGGAGATCGGCATTGATCCCGGCAGGCGGCCGGAGCAGCTGGATTATGATGCCTGGGTGCGCATCGCGCTGCAGCTTGCAGGGTAGAGGGCTTACTCCGGCGCTTGGGTCAACCAGCTGTCGAGTTCGCCGCGCCGCTCCAGCGCGTAGAGATCGTCGCAGCCGCCGACATGACGGTTGTTGATAAAAATCTGCGGAATCGTGCGTGCTCCGGGCGCGCGTTCGCTCATTTCGGCCTGCCGTTTGAGGTCCTTGCGTACATTGTATTCGGTGAACGCAAGCCCCTTGTTTTTCAGCAGCGCCTTGGCGCGTACGCAGTAGGGGCAGAAATCGCCGGAATATACTTCAATGGTTGCCATGGTGAATCGTCCTCGAGTCTTTTAAGAGATGCTGAATTTAATGCCATCCTGGCAAACATCAGTCTGCTCAGGCAAAAACGCGGTTTTGCCATCGATTGCGCATCAGGCGCTCACTCGCCCAATGCCTGCCGTGCTCAGCCTCTGAGCGCGGTTCGCGTCAGCGACAGCACGCAGATTTCGCGCTTCTGCTGCCGGCAGGCGCGGGCCGCGTAGCGCAGCGTCGATCCGGTGGTCAGGATATCATCGACGGATCCAGATCCGCTCCGCGTCAGCGCCCGAATGCTGCCAGAGTGCGTCGTAGTCGTCAGCCAGCGCAAAAGCCTTACGCAGATTCTGTCGGCGGGCCCGGCCGGTCAGCGATGATTGGCGCGGCTGTTCGCCGATGCGACGCAGTAGTCGCCAATCCCAGGCCTGCCTGTTTCCCGGGCAATCCAGCGGCAGAGGTTGGCGGCGTGGTGCTGGCCATGTTCGCGCATGCGCGAGAGCGGCATCGGTATCGGCAGCAGCAGATCGTGCGCGCCGATCAGGGTGCGCAGTTCCGGCATTGCCTGACGCAGCAGCCGTTGCCCTGTTGCAGCGGCTGTTTGCAGAACAGGCAGGCCGGCGGCAACAGCAGGCGACCCATGTGGTTAACCATAGGGGCAGCTCTGGTTGACAGGCTCTCCATGCCATCCAGCATGCCGGACATGGTGGATTCGCGCAATTGGTTTGCAGAGATCCCGGCAACGCGTCGGCGGCGGCTGCGCGCTTCGCAGCGCGACGGCATCTGGCTGGAGACGGGCGGCCGCCGGCTGGTCAATTTTGCCGGCAATGACTATCTGGGGCTGGCCTCGCATCCGGCAGTCATGCTGGCTGCGCAGGGCGCGTGCCGGCAGGGCGTCGGCAGCGGCGCGTCGCGGCTGGTCTCGGGCGATGATCCGATGCTGCATCGGCTGGAGCGGAAACTGGCCGACTGGAAGGGCTATGAGGCCTGCCTGATTACCGGTTCCGGTATGCTGGCCAATATCGGGCTGCTGCAGGCGCTGGCCGATCGCCATACCCGGATCTTCGCCGACAGGCTCAATCATGCCTCGCTGGTGGACGGCGCGCGGCTGTGCGGCGGCGCGGTCCATCGTTACGCGCACCGGGATCTCGACCGGCTGGCGCAGCTGTTGCTGAAACAGCCGGCGGCGAAACGCATCGTCGTATCCGACGGCGTGTTCAGCATGGACGGAGACACGGCCGATGCGCGGCAGTTGCTGGCGCTGGCCGATGCTCATGACACGTTGCTGCTGATCGATGATGCGCACGGCATCGGCACGTTCGGCGATGGCGGTCGCGGGCTGACCGCCGGCCACGGCGTGGCCGGCCATGCCCGGCTGATCGAGGTCGGCACGTTCGGCAAGGCGTTTGGCAGTTACGGCGCGTTCATTCTCGGCACAGGCGAGCTGATCGACGGGCTGCGCCAGCGTCAGCGTACGCTGATCTACTCGACGGCGCTGCCGCCGGCGTTGATCGCAGCAGCCGAAACGGCGCTGGAGCTGATCCGGCGCGGCGAGCAGCTGCGGGTCCTGCAGGATAATCTGGCCCGCTTCCGGGGCGGCGTGGCAGGTTGCGGCCTGATCGATTCGATCACGCCGATTCAGCCGCTGATTGTCGGCAGCGATGAGCGGGCGCTGGCGCTCTCCGATGCGCTGGCCGCGGAGGGCTTTTTTGTTGCCGCGATCCGGCCGCCGACCGTGCCGGAGGGGACGGCGCGACTGCGCATTACGATCAGCGCCGCGCATGGGCCGGAGCAGATCGATGCGCTGACCGCCGCGCTGAAGAGATTGCTGTGAAGCCGCTGCTGTTTCTGCACGGCTGGGCGCAGTCGCAACAGATCTGGTGCCGGCAGCGGGCGGCGTTTCCCGATGCGCAGGCGCTGAACCTGCCCGGCCACGGCGGCGCGCCCGATGTCGCCGCCGATGCGTGGGCGGAAACGGTTGCGCGGCAGCTGCCCGACGAGCCGTGCGTGCTGGTCGGCTGGTCGCTCGGCGGCATGCTGGCGCTCGATATTGCCCGTCGCTGGCCCGATCGTATCGCGGCGCTGGCGCTGGTGGCGACGACGCCGCGTTTTCGCCGCGCCCCCGACTGGCCGCCGGGCTGCGAGGATGACCTGTTCGCCGGATTCGAGGCGGCGGTTGCCGATGAATCGATGCGCCTGCTCAGTCGCTTTTTTAGCCTGATGCTACACGGCGATGCGCTGGAGCGGCGGGCCCGTAACGAGCTGGCGCGCGCCGCCGTGGATCGTCGCCGTCCGGCCTCGCCGGCCGGATTGAGCGCGGGGCTCGAGCTGCTGGCGGAGATCGATCTCCGGGAGGCGCTGCCCGGCATCAGCGCGCCGGCGGTGATTATGCACGGCGAACAGGATGCGATCGTGCCGTTCGCAGCGGGGCGGCAGCTGGCCGGGGCCATGCCGCAGGCGCGGATCGAGCACTTCGCCGATTGCGGCCATGCACCGTTTCTGACCCGGCCGGAACGATTTAATACAATATTGCATAACTGGTGGAGCAACTTGTGAAACAGACTCATATCCGCAGCAGCCATGTCAAACGCGCCTTTTCATCGGCGACCGGGAGCTATGATACGCATGCCGTGCTGCAGCGCGAGATCGCGGACCGGCTGCTGGCCCATCTCGATTTTACCAAGCTGGAGCCGAAGCGCATTCTCGATATCGGCTGCGGCACCGGCTATTTCACGCGACTGTTGCGCGCCCGCTTCAAGCGGGCCGAGGTTGTCGCGCTTGATCTGTCGGAAACGATGGTGCGGGCCACCCGCAGCGCCCATGCGCGCCGGTTGCCGTGGCACGGACGTAATCGCCATGTCGCCGCCGATGCGGCATGTCTGCCGCTGAAAGAGGCGCAGTTCGATCTGGTCTGCTCCAATCTGGCGATGCAGTGGCTGCCCGATCCGCAGGCGATGATGCAGGAGATGCGCCGGGTGCTGGCGCCGGGCGGACTGATGCTGTTCTCGACCTTCGGGCGGCGGACGCTGGGCGAGTTGCGTCAGTCGCTGGCAGCGATCGAGCCGGAGCGGGCCGGCCATGTACTGCCGTTTCCGGATGTGACATCGCTGGGCGACGCGCTGATGAAGCTGCCGGTCGAGTTGCCGGTGACCGATTCCGACCTGTTCACGCTGACCTACCCGGATACGATCAGTCTGATCCGGGAGCTGAAGGGGCTGGGCGCATCGGCCGCGGCGATCCGCAGCCGCAAGAGCGGCCTCTACGGGCGCAGCCTGATCCGGCGGCTGGAGGCGGTTTACGGCGACACATACCGCGACGAGGATGGTAAAATCCGCGCCACGTTCGAGGCGCTCTATGCGCAGGCCTGGTACAAGCAGGCCGGTTATCAGCACGATGCCAACATGATTCCGATCCGGGCGGAAGGGGATATCAACCTGCATGGCCTCTGAGATATTCATCACCGGCACTGATACCGGCGCGGGCAAAACCTGGGTGACCGCCGCGGCGGTGCGCGCGCTGCATCGGCGCGGCGTGGCGGCGCTGGCGCTGAAGCCGATCGCCTGCGGACTGGATGATGCCGGCCGCAATGAGGATGTCGATGCGCTGCTGGCCGCCCAGTCGTTGAGCGATGCGGATGCGATCAGTCTCTATCGTTATGCGCTGCCGGCCGCGCCGTCGCAGGCTGCGGCGGCCGAGGGCGAGGCGATCGAGCCGGAGCGGCTGCTGGCATGGTGCGCCGCGCAGACGGCCGGCGCGGAGCGCTGCCTGATCGAGGGGGTCGGCGGTCTGATGGCGCCGGTTTGCGAGCGCTGGCTGGTTTGCGACTGGATTGAAGCGATGCCGGCATGCGAGCTCTGGCTGGTGGTCGGCTGCCGGCTGGGGGCGATCAATCAGGTGCTGCTGACGCTCGACAAGCTGCAGCGCATCGGGCGGCCGCCGACGCGTGTTTTTTTCAATGCGACGCTGGCGGAGCATGACGCCTGGATCGAACCGACCCGACAGGCGGTCGCGCCGTTTCTGCCCGCCGGTTGCGAAATCATCACGCTCGGGTATCGTCAACAGCCGACATCTGTCGATATCTGATGTTGCAGGGGGGAGGCGGATATGCAGTACAGCGAACAGTACCGGGTAGCTGCCGGGGCGCGCATCGACCTGACCGCGATCGACCCGGACGGACGCGACGGCCTGCTCGACAAGCAGGGGGCGCAGCCGCTGATCCGGGACTATGCGACCTGTCTGCGCGAGTTGCAGTACCGGCTCTATGCCGAATCCGGCCGCAGTCTGCTGATCTGTCTGCAGGCGATGGATGCCGGCGGCAAGGACGGCACGATCCGGCATGTGCTCGGTTATATGAATCCGCAGGGCTGCCGGGTGCAGGTATTCAAGCAGCCGACGCCGGAGGAGCGGGCGCACGATTTTCTGTGGCGGGCGCACAAGGTCGCGCCGGCCCGTGGCGAGGTGGTGATTTTCAACCGCTCCCACTATGAGGATGTGCTGGTGACGCGCGTGCACGGCATGATCGACCGGCAGATCTGCAAGCGCCGCTACAAGGCGATCCGGCAGTTCGAGCGGCAGCTCTGCGATAATGGCACGCACATCCTCAAATTCTATCTGCAAATCAGTAAAGAGGAGCAGCTGCAGCGCTTTCGCAAGCGGCTGAATGATCCGGCCCGCTGGTGGAAGATATCGGAAGCCGACTTCCTGGAGCGGGAACACTGGGATGACTACCAGTGCGCTTTTGAGGATATCTTCTATCACTGCAGCAGCAAGCATGCGCCCTGGTTTATTATTCCATCCAACCAGAAATGGTTTCGCAATCTGGTTGTGTCGCGCATTGTCGTCGAGCATCTGGAGGCGATGGATCTGCAGTTGCCGGAACCGAGCGTGGATATCGATATGATGCGCCGCAAATATTGCGAGGCGGCGCAGTATCGCGACCGGTCATGAGCGTGCTCGCGGCGTAGCCGGAGCACCCATGGGCTGTTTATGCACCTGTTGCTTCATTGAATTTTCATCTTCGCCGGTTTAATGTATGGCGCATGCTGAGTCGTAAACTACAAATCCGCGTTCTGCCCCGCCTGCTGGCGGTGCTGTTTGCGATGCAGGTTGGCGTGGGTGGATTCTGTCTGCTTACTGCTGATGCGCATGCCGCGCAGGCACAGGGTGTCCAGGATATCGAGGCGCACTGCGCCAAGTCTGTGCAGGCTGGCCTGCAGGCGGAGCATGACGCCGACCAGCATACCCATTCGGGCAACTGCTATCACTGCGATCAGCCCGATGAGCTGTCGAATTCGGCCTATCCGACCATTGCGCCGCTGGCACTGGCGCTGGTTGATCTGATCACGCTGCCGGCTGTGCCGCACTACGATGCGGCAGCAAATGGTAGCCTGACGACGCGAACACCGACCGGACCGCCGGGTTCCGCCGCTCTCCTCTACACAACCACTCAACGCATACGCATTTGATCACCCCCTTCTGCTGACACCACGGCTCGTCTGAGCTGTGGCGCGCGCCGTTGTGTGCGCTCATCAAAAGAAGCGGAGGCATGGGTGCATGCACGGTTTACCAATAGTCCGGCGGATGCTGGCAATTACGGCGATGGCGATTGTTCCATCCCTTTCATGTTCATCAATTTCAATCGCGGCGTCTACAGTGCTGACGCTGGATCAGGCCGAAGCGCTGGCGCTGCAGCACAATCCGGCGCTGGCTGCGGCCGGCCAGCGGGCCGCAGCGATGGCGGCGGTGCCGGCACAGGTGGGTTCTCTGCCTGATCCGAAGCTGTCACTGAAGGCGCTGAATCTGCCGGTCGATACGTTCTCGACGACGCAGGAGAATATGACCCAGCTGCAGCTGGGCTTCTCGCAGGCATTCCCGTTTCCGGGCAAGCTGGCGCTGAAGTCCGAAGCGGCGGCAGCGATGGCGACAGCGGCCCTGCACAACAGCGAGGAGTTCCGGCTGGTGTTGCTGCGCAATACGCGCATCCACTGGTGGAACCTGGCCTATCTCGACAAGGCGCTGGAGATAATCCGGCACAATCAGGACCTGTTGCGCAACCTGGTTCGGGTTGCCGATACCAAATACAAGACCGGCAAGGGATTGCAGCAGGATGTGCTGCTGGCCCAGCTGGAGCTCTCCAAGCTGCTCGAGCGTGAATTGAAACTGCAGGGCGCGCGACAGCGCGAGGTGGCGACGCTGAATGCGTTGCTGGGCCGCCCGGCTGATACTGCAATCACTTTGCCGGAACAGCGGGCTCGTACGCTGGATATCGTGTCGCAGCAGGGCGCTCATCGCGCCGATGCCTCATCTAATACAGTGCAGCAGCTCAAGCAGTGGGCGCGTGAACATCGTCCGATGTTGCTGGCGATGGATGCGCGCATTGATGCGGCCGATTCGATGCTGGCGCTGGCGAAAAAAGAGTATTATCCCGATTTCAATATCGGCGCGGCATACGGCATTCGTCAGGGCGTCAATCCGGCCAACAGGCAGCCCCGGGCGGACTTAAGCACGGTGATGCTGACGATGAGTCTGCCGCTCTACACCGGCACGAAGCAGGACCGGGCCGTGGACCAGCGCATGGCGGAAAAAGCGCAGGCCAGCTTTTCGTGGGACGATGCGGTTAACCGGGTCGATGCCGATATCGATGCGGCGGCGTCCGATCTGCGCATTGCGCGCGATCAGGTGATGCTGTTTGAACAGGGGATTCTGCCGCAGGCGCGCCAGACGACCGCTTCGATGATGGCCGGCTATCAGGTTAACAAGGTCGACTTCCTCAACCTCGTACGCGCCCAGCTGGCCGAGTTCAATACCGATATTCAGTACTGGCGGCAGCTGTCGGCTTTCCATCAGGCAAAGGCGCGGCTCGCTGCAGCGGCCGGCAAGGAGCAGTTGCCATGATACGACAGTTAACAGCAAATGCCGCGCCAGGCAGCCGAATCACAGATATTGAAACAAACAGCAGCGCATCTGCGCAGAAAGATATTATTGGGAGACATGGATGAAAAACATTGCAGTAATGATTGCGGTATTGATCGCAGGTCTGGCCGGAGGATATTTTATCTCGGGCGTCTTGCAGCCGCAGACGGACAGCGCGGCGATGCAGACCAAAGGGGACGGACCGTGCGCGAATGGCGCGCAGCCGCTGACCTGGCGCAATCCGATGAACCCGTCGATTACCAGTCCGACGCCGGCCAAGGATTCGATGGGCATGGATTATGTGCCGGTCTGCGCCGAAGACGGGGCTGGCAGCGGTCCGGCAGGCACGGTCAGCATTGATCCGACCGTGGTTCAGAATATCGGCGTGCGCGTGACGCCGGCCGAGCGCAAGCTGCTCTCGCGCGAGATCACGACAGTCGGCCGCATTACCTATGACGAGACGAAACTGGTCACGCTGCATCCGAAGGTGGACGGCTGGGTGGACAAGCTGTTTGTCGATAAAACCGGCGAAAGCGTACGCGAGGATACAATGCTGCTGTCGTTCTATTCGCCACAGCTGGTTGCGACCCAGGATGAGTACCTGCTGGCGCTTTCCAACTGGCAGCAGCTCAAGGACAGCCCCTATCCCGATATTCGCGAGGGTGCGAAACGACTGCTCGATTCGTCGCTGGACCGCTTACGCTTCTTTGATGTCGCCGAGCATCAGATCCGGGCGCTGCAGAAAACGCACAAGGTGCGCAAGAGCATGCATATCCATGCGCCGGCCGCCGGCATTGTGACCCGGATCGGCGTACGCGAGGGGGCGCATGTAACGCCGTCCTCCGAGCTCTACCAGATTGCCGATCTCTCCAGCGTCTGGGTGCTGGCCGATCTGTATGAGTATGAAATCGGCTGGGTGAAAGAGGGGGACACGGCGACGCTGAGCGTGGCATCGCTGCCCGGGCGCAAGTTTACCGGCCATATCACCTATATTTACCCCTATCTCGATCCCAAGACCCGTACCAACAAGGTGCGCATCGAGTTTGACAATAGCGAAGGGCTGCTCAAGCCGGATATGTTCGGTGATGTCCGCATCGTCGCCAGCCGCAGTAAGGCAGGGGTTTTTGTGCCGGCTGAAGCCGTACTGATTACCGGCAAGCGGGCGCATC
>CAYSMR010000048.1:0-11206 GCA_964432195.1 uncultured Zetaproteobacteria bacterium
CCGTGCTTTGTGTGCATGATCTCATAAATGAACCGGTTTTTCGAGGTTCCCAATACTGTCAAACCCCACAAAGGCATAGATGATATGACACCGCAGGAAAAGCTCTTTGAGCATTTCTACGGACAACAAAAACTGTAAACAACACGATGATTTCTAAAAGCTAACGACTGACTCTTTTCTTCTGCGGGCCATAAGCGCACTTCCCCAAGTAGCATTGTACTCTTGTACCTCGGCGCATCCATTGCATGGCACATGCATAGATCTTCTCAGCGTCAAGTCAGCTATTAATCAACTCCAACCATTAAGAAGCAATCGCAAGTCAAAAATGATATTTGACCGCGGCGGTGAAGCTGTCGGCTTCCAGGCCGCCGTAGGAAGTCGCTATCGTGGCGGCCCTGTTGCCCGGCTTGCTCAGCATGTGGGTGACCTCGGCATCGACCGAGAAATCGTCACTGACCTGATAGTTGAAGCCGGCGCCGTAGGCGTAGCTGATCCGGTTCTTGCTCTGCTTCACGCCGCCCGGCGCCTGATAGCTGCCGTGCACGACGGCGAAGCCGACCAGACCGTAGACGATGAAGTCCGACGCGATCGCGATCTGCGGCTTCAGATAGTGGGCGACGAAATCCATGCGCTGCTTCGGCTGCGCGCCACCGCCGCTGCTAGCCGTACCGCCCAGGCGGATCTCGGCGCTAAAGTATTCGTTGAAATGGTGGCCGCCGACGACATAGCCGCCGAATACGGTGTCGCGATTCACGGCATTATTCAGATTGAATGCGCCGATGCCGGCGCCGAAATAGTGTTCGCCGGCCGCCCATGCCGGGGTTGCGCCGGCCAGCGCCAGCAGCATGGCCGCACCCTTGATCCATCCACGCATCTGTCATACCTCCCGTATCCGATCTGGCGGCATGATAGCGACACGCCCGGATGATGGAACCACAAACCTCCGGCGGCTTCTGCCGCGCCGCCGGCGCGCCAACATTGGCAACTGGCGGCGCAGGCGGCTAGCTTTGCCGTCCGATTTTTCCAGGGAGTCATTGTGCTAACGTTTCAGGATCTCATTCTTACCCTTCAACAGTTCTGGGCCAAACGCGGCTGCGTCGTGCAGCAGCCCTACGATTCATCGATGGGGGCGGGCACCTTCCACCCGGCCACATTCCTGCGCGTGCTCGATGATCAGTCGTGGAGCACAGCCTATGTGCAGCCGTGCCGCCGGCCAACCGACGGCCGCTACGGCGAAAACCCGAACCGGCTACAGCACTACTACCAGTTTCAGGTGATCCTGAAGCCGGCGCCCGAAGATATCCTCGAACTCTATCTCGACTCGCTGCGCACGATCGGCATCGATCCGGCCGTGCACGACATCCGCTTTGTCGAGGATGACTGGGAATCGCCGACGCTGGGCGCATGGGGGCTGGGCTGGGAGGTCTGGCTCAACGGCATGGAGATCACCCAGTTCACCTATTTCCAGCAGGTCGGCAGCGTCGAACTCTCGCGCACGCCCGGCGAAATCACCTACGGGCTGGAGCGGCTGGCGATGTATATCCAGGGGGTCGAGAATGTGTTCGATCTGGTCTGGGTCGAGAGCGAGGATGGCCGCCGGACCAGCTACGGCGAGGTATTCCATCGCAACGAGATCGAGTTCTCGACCTACAACTTCGATATGGCCGACAGCAACTGGCTGCATCAGCAGTTCGATCACGCCGAGGGCGAATGCAAACGGCTGACCGAGGCGAATCTGGTTCTGCCGGCCTATGAAGAGGTGATGAAGGCGTCGCACGCATTCAATCTGCTCGATGCCCGCGGCGCGATCTCGGTCGCCGAACGGCAGCGCTTTATCGGCCGCGTGCGCGGGCTTGCCCGCACCGTTGCGCGCGCCTATGCGGGGGTGGACGCATGAGCCGGTCTGCCCCGTTACTGATTGAAATCGGCGTCGAGGAGATCCCGGCCGGCGTTGCGCCGCGCATGGGCGAGGCGCTGAAACAGGCCATCGAGAGCCTGCTTACCGATGCCGGTATCACCTGTGATCCGATCCGCCCGGGCGTATCGCCGCGCCGGCTGCTGCTGCACACGCCCGACTGCCCGCTGATGCAGGCCGACCGCGAGGAGACAATCTGGGGGCCGCCCGAGCGCGTCGCATTCGCCGACGGCGAACCGACCGGCGCGGCCCGCGGCTTCGCCAAAAAGAGCGACCTGCCGCTGGATGCGTTCGAACTGGCCGACAAGGGCGACGGCAAGGGGCGCTATATGAAGGCCGTGCGCAACGTCGCCGGACGCCCTGTGAGCGATATTATCGCCGAAGCGATGCCGGCCATCCTGCGCAAGCTTCCCAGCCCCAAACAGATGCAGTGGCAGGACGGTCCTGCGCGCAGCGACGCATTCATCCGTCCGATCCGCTGGATCGTCGCCCGTCTCGGCGATCAGGTGATCGATTTCAGCTTCGCCGGAGTGCGCAGCGGCCGCATCAGCCGCGGCCACCGCGTCCACGGCGGCAGCGGCGAGATCGACGTGAACGATCCGTTCGCCTGGCTGGAGGGGCAGTATGTGCGCGCCGACCGCGATGCGCGCCGGGCGCTGATCGCCGAACAGCTGGCCAAAACTGCGGCCCGTGAAGGCGTTGAGCTGGTCGCCGATGCGGCGCTGCTCGACGAGGTGACCGATCTGGTCGAGTGGCCGCAGGTGATCGCAGCCCGGTACGATGCCGGCTTCCTGCGTCTGCCGGCCGAGGTGAGCCGCATCGAGCTAAAGCACCACCAGCGCTGCTTCTCATCGCTCGACGCCGACGGCAAGGTCAGCCCGGTCTTCTTCACCGTCGCCAATATCGCATCGAGCGATCCGGCCGCCGTCGCGCGCGGCAACGAGCGCGTCGTCAATGCCCGTCTGGCCGATGCGGCATTCTATTTCGACCGCGATCCGCAGATCACGCTCGACGCCCGCGTCGAGAAGCTCTCCGAGATCGTCTTTCAGGACGGCCTCGGCATGGTCGGCGACCAGGTGCGCCGCATGCGCGCCTTCGTGCTCGACAATGCCGCAGCGCTCGGCGTGGACGCCAACGACGCCCAGCGCGCCGCGCTGCTGTGCAAATCGGATCTGACCACCGGACTGGTCGGCGAATTCCCGGAACTGCAGGGCTATATGGGCGGCATCTACGCCCGCATGGACGGCGAGAACGAAGCCGTCGCCACCGGCATCGCCCATCACTACGCCCCGGCCGGCGCCGATGACGCGCTGCCGCCGGACCGCATCGCGCGCGCCATCGGCGTCAGCGAGCGCATCGACAAGCTGCTCGGCTATTTCCATCTCGGCCGCATCCCGACCGCCAGCGCCGATCCGTTCGGCCTGCGCCGCGCCGCGATCGGCCTGATCCGGCTGCTCGCCGACGCGCAGCATCCGATCGAGATGACGCTGGACAAGGTGATCGACGAGGCGGCCAAGCAGTGGAACCAGCAGCGCGTCACAATCACGATCTCGGACGAAACCAAAGCGGCCGTGCGCGCCTTTGTCATCGAGCGGCTGCTCGGCCTGAGCGACGCGCTCGGCCTGACCCGCACCGCGATCGATGCGGCCGTCAACTCGAGCGAATCGCGGCCGCTCTACCGCGAGGCGCTGATCGCGCGCCAGCTCACCGGCTTCGAAAACTCCGAAACCGGCCAGGTGGTCGCCGTGGCCAATAAGCGTATCGCCAATATCCTGAAAAAGGCGGAGCAGGTGCCCGACGCAATCGACATAGCCCTGTTCAGCGAGGCGGCCGAACAGGCGCTCCATGAGCAACTGCTGAATGCCGAGCGCGATTTCCGGGCCGCGATTTCGACCGACGACTTCGAAGCCAGCATTGCGCCGGCGCTGGCCGTGCTGGCGCGGCTGCGCGAGCCGGTCGACCGCTTCTTCGATGATGTCATGGTCATGGCCGAGGATCCAACGGTGCGCGGCAACCGGCTGGCGCTGCTGGCGCGGCTGCGCGCGCTGTTCCTGAATCTGGCGGATGTCTCACGACTGTAAACCGCCCGAACCGGATGCGCGCAACGACTTTCTGCTCGCGCATGCGCGCCTGCTCAGCGACAGCCTGAAACACGGCTGCGGCCTGATCGACGATGAAGTCGATCCGGTGCAGGCGGCCAGGCAGCTCTATTTCGCGCCGTTCGCGCTGCTCTCGCACGACACTGCGGCCGATCCGCGTTTCAATTATGCCAACCGCACCGCGCAGCAGCTGTTCGCGATGGAGTGGGATAGTTTTGTCGGACTGCCGTCCCGGCTGTCGGCCGAAGCGCCTGAACAGGCTGAACGCGATGCGCTACTGCGGCGGGTCGCCGAACAGGGCTTTATCGACGACTATCGCGGCATCCGCATTGCCGCCGACGGCCGGCGCTTCCTGATCGAGCAGGCGACGGTCTGGAATCTACGCGACGATCGCGGCTGCTACCGCGGTCAGGCCGCGATGTTCGCGATCTGGCACATGCTGTAAGAGGCAAGCGCCGGGAGGCCTGCGATGATCGATTTCAAATCGATTGACTTCAATCTGGACATGGAACATGCAATTCTGACCGTGCGCCCGGCCGGCGCATTGAGCGAGCAGGATTTCCGCCGCGTCGCGGCCGCCGTCGATCCGTTTATCGAGCAGCGCGGCGACCTGGCCGGCCTGATCATCCATGCCGAGTCGTTCCCGGGCTGGGAGAACTTTGCCGGCCTGCTCGGGCATCTGCGCTTCGTGCGCGACTACCATCGCCATATCCGCAAAATCGCCGTCGTCTCCGATACCACCGTACTGACCTATCTGCCGCGCATCTCGGCCCACTTCATCGACGCCGAGATCCGCCATTTCCACTACGACGACTACGAACAGGCCGTCGCATGGATCGCGACTGCGGACCCGGAGAGCGCAGGCAGCGCGCAAAAAAAGAGGCCGGATCGTCAAGATCCGACCTTGTGAAAGCAGCCAGCACCCGTCCATGGGTCGCATCAATGCCCTGACTACATTCCATATCTGAGAATATGCCGATTAGTTGCCAGGATGGCAATCAATCAGCTTGCTCAGGCAAAAACGTGTGTTGCCCGAGCTTACAAATCAGGCGCTGGCATGCAGATGGCGCGCCATCTGTGAAAGGCGGCCCAGATCGACAACCCGGGCATGTTTCGCATGCGCAGGCTTGAGCACGAAGGTCGTGCCGCCGCGATGCTGTAAACGGGTCTGCTGTCTGGCCTCGGGGCCGAACTTCTTCTCGACCGCGCTGAGATAGTTATTGATTGTCTGTTGAATTGCCATGCTAACCTCCTGTGCAAATCAGATGGGCGAACTATGGGGGAACAGCGTTAGGGGCGCATGAGGGCGACATTAGAATTTATTTATGAATGCATAAATTCTTCTTAATTTTCAACAAATTGCGTGACCCATATCACAATTCGGGGCGGCGAACGCTCTCGCAGGCGCGGCGGGCCGCGGTGCGCAGCGCGCTGAATGAGAATGGCTTGGTCAGGAAATCATCGGGCTGACACTCCTGTGTCGGCATCAGGGCGCTGTCGGCATTATAGCCGGACGACATCACGACATAGATGTCCGGCCGGTTCTCGCGCAGCCTGCGCAAACACTCGAGGCCATCCATCTCCGGCATTGTCACATCGAGCATCACCCAGTCGATCGCCGCATCGCTGCCGAATATCTCGATGGCCTTCCTGCCGTTTGCCGCCGTGACCACCGTCAGCCCCAGCTTTTCGAGCATCCGGCTAGCCACCTGAATCACACCCGCTTCATCATCGACCAGCAGCACCCGGCCACTCCACGGCATCTGCTCCATCGGCAGCACTTCCTCGGCCGGCGCAGGTTCGACCGCGCTGTCGCTGCACGGGAACCATACCCGAATCCGCGTTCCGGAACCGGAGCGGCTCTCGACCTCCATGCCGGCCCGGTGAGCGCGCAGGATACCGAGAATCGCGCTCAGCCCGAGCCCGCGACCGGTGAACTTGGTCGTAAAGAACGGATCGAACATATGCTCCAGCGTTTCGGCATCCATGCCGGATCCGTTATCGCTGACACTGAGCACTGCATAACAGCCGGGTGACAACGCCGATCCGAAAAAACGATCGGAGCGACCGGCCTCGAGCTGCCGGCGCGCCACACCGATGTCGATACGCCCCTGACGATCGGCCGGAATCGCCTCCGATGCATTACTGACCAGATTGAGCAGAATCTGCCGGAACTGGGCCCGATCTGCCTCGATCGCGACCGGCTGATCGTCAAAATCGCAATGCAGCGCGATATGCTTGCCGACTGATACCTCCAGCAGCGAACGCATCGCCCGGATCATGTCGCGGATATCGAATAGCTCGGTCCTCAGCTTGCCCTTGCCCGAATAGGCCAGCATCTGCTGACAGAGGTCAATCGCCGCCTGCGCCGCCGCATCGATACAGTTGATCGAGGTCTGCAGGCCTGCCGAAAGCGCCGGTTCCTGTCGCGCCAGTTCAATGCTGCCCTTGATCGCGGTCAGCAGATTATTGAAATCGTGCGCAATACCGCCGGCCATGACGCCGAGCGACTCGAGCCGCTGGGCGTGCTGCATCTGCTGTTCGAGCTGGCGCTGTTCGGCCTCGGCCGCCACCTGTCGGCTGACATCAATCGCGAAACCGACCAGCCCGGTGATGCGCCCCCGCTCATCATTCAGGCGCACCTTGATCATATCGAAAGTGCGCATGACACCGTCGGCGCACGGAATCGTTTCGCGAAAACTGTAGGCGCCGTCGCTGTCAAAACAGGCCTGATCCGATGCCAGTGCCCGCGAAGCCAGCTCCGCCGGCAGCAGCGCGCTGTAGTCCCCGGTCCGGCGCGCCTGCTCCTCGCTGATACCACTCCAGACAACCCAGGCCCGGTTCAGATACTGGATATGGCGATCGCTGTCGAGCATCCAGATCCCTACCGGCGAGTGGTCGAGAATCGTCCGGATATGCTGCTGCTGTTCGGCCAGCGCCTGACAGGAGTGCTGAAACTGCCGCGTGCGCGACTCCAGCTGCGATTGATAGATATGGGCGAACACCCAGAAGAACAGCACGATCCCCATCACGCAGAGCAGCTGCGACTCCGAATAGGGGGTCTCGACCTGGCCCGCCGCCTGCAGCAGCGCGGCCAGCGCCAGCTCGACAGCCAGCGCCGCGACCCAATAGCGCGCCTTGCGCACCTGATGCACGAAATAGGCCAAGAACGGGAACCCGGCCATCCAGAATATGCCGGTATCGTCAATACTCTCGAAAAAGACCAGCGCCGAAAACAGCAGCAGCGCCGATGCCATCAGCGTATGCTCGACCGTCTCCAGCGCCGCACCGCCGCGAATGCGCCAGTAGGTGACGAGTATGACCAGCACCAGCAAGCCCTCAACCAGCGACAACTCATAACAGCAGCCGCTGACCAGATGCACAACGATGAACAGTGACAGCGTCAGACCGCTGACCAGGTGCACCCAGCCGAACAGCCTGCGCCGGTCGTCAAGTAGCGATGTCGGAATCATCGGGACGCCACTGATATCTGTCTTGCATACGGCTTTCTACGACAGCAGCCGGATCAGGGCAACCTTTCCGGAGCAACCGATTTCGCACACCCTGGTCGGCTGGCAATCCATTCGCGATCTACCTACCATGCGGACCATAGGAGGTAGCGCAATGCCGATTTATGAATTTCACTGCCGCAGCTGCGGCGACAGATTCGAAACACTGGTACGCAACAGTCGCGAGAGCATCACATGCAACCACTGCGGCGGCAATGATCTGCAGAAGCTGATCTCGGCCCATGCCGTCGGTTCCGGCGCGCCGGATACCGCCTGCGGCGCGGCGCCATGCGCGCCCGAGCCGGCCTGCGGAGCCGGCGCCTGTCCCTCCTGCATGTAATGCAGAACGCCGGAGATACCATTACGCTGACCGCCCCGGAGTGGCTGGCCGACTGGTTGCAAGGGCATCAGGGCTGCTATGCCGATCCGGATGCACGCATGCGACTGGCCATTGAGCTGGCCGAATTGAATATTGGCCGGGGCAGCGGCGGTCCGTTTGGCGCCGTCGTACTGGATTGCCGGTCGCATCGACTGATCAGCGCCGGCGTCAACCGGGTTGTAGCCTGCAACGCCTCGATCGCGCATGCCGAGATCATGGCGCTCACGACAGCGCAACAACAGCTGGCCCGCTTTGATCTGGTCGGCTGTGAACTGGTCAGCAGTTGCGAACCGTGCGCGATGTGTTTCGGGGCACTGCCGTGGTCCGGTATCGAGCGCTTGATCTGCAGTGCCCGGGATGAGGATGCGCGCGCGATCGGCTTTGACGAGGGCCCCAAGCTGACGGACTGGCAGGAGGCACTGCAGCAGCGCGGTATCGACGTGATCGCCGATATCCGCCGCGCGGAGGCCGCTGCCGTATTGCAGCGCTATGCAGGAAAGGGCGGAGCAATCTACAACAGCGGCTGCGCAGCGCAGCCGGACTGAAAGGGATGCCCGCTCCGTAACAACTCAGACATGTGAAATGTCCTCGTTGCCTTGCAGTGCTGTTTATCATTGCCGCATGCATCGCGCAGGCATTTGCAGCGGTGGTTTCAGCAAACGCCTGGATCACGATACCGGCCGGTTCGTTTACAGCCGGGAGAGCGATAGATCCGCTCATCCCCCGGCCAGGCGCGCGCTGATCCCCTGTTTCTCCAGCAGCTGCAGCAGCTTCTCCCGGTGATCACCCTGAATCTCCAGCGCTCCGTCCCGCAGCGCGCCGCCTGTGCCAAGCCCTGCCTTGAGCTGCTTGAGCAGCTGCTTCAGCGCGGCCTGATCCAGCGCCAGCCCGTCGATAATCGATACGATCTTGCCGCCGCGCCCTTTGGACTCGCGGCGGATACGCACGCCCTGCTTGCCGGGCTTTTTGATCGCCGCAGCAGCGGCCGGCCGCCGCCGTTTGCGGCCGCCGCCGGGACGTTCTTTCGACATCGGCTTTTCCAGCGAGCCCTGCTCGGTGCTGTAAACCAGCCTGCGATCATCACTCATGTTTACTCCTGCCTGCCGAGCTGTTGGCACACCGCTCCGGCCCCTTGAACGATTAGGGCGGAATGTATATTTCTCAACGTTTTTTTACCAGCATCAACCGCCATCGCAAAGACCACAGTGGAATGCAGGTTGCTGCCCCTGATGCGCTTGGGCATCATTCGCGCGGTATAAAAACAATATTCTTGCCGGGGGCAATATGTCTGCAAAGCAGAAGCAGGGTGCTGGCATCACACATGACGGCATCTTTTTTGCGCAGGAACAGCTGCGCGAGATGCATGATCAGATGCTGTTCATACGTCGATTCGAAGAGAAGGCGGGCCAGATGTACGGCCTGAAAAAAATCGGTGGCTTCTGCCACCTCTGCAACGGACAGGAAGCTGTATGCGTCGGTCTGCAGCATGCTGCGCAGCCCAGCGACTATATGATGACCAGCTATCGCGACCACGGCCACATCCTAGCCCGCGGTTCCGATCCGACGGCGGTGATGGCCGAGCTGCTCGGCCGCGCCGGCGGCGTCGTCAAGGGCAAGGGCGGCTCGATGCATATGTTCGACATCGACAAGAACTTTGCCGGCGGCAACGGCATTGTCGGCGAGCAGGTGCCGATCGGCCTCGGCTTCGGCTTCTCCAGCTGGTACAAGAATGACGGCCGCGTCACGATCTGTATTATGGGCGACGGCGGCATCAATCAGGGCGCGGTCTACGAATCGTTCAACATGGCGGCGCTGTGGAAGCTGCCGATCGTATTCATGGTCGAGAACAACCAGTACGCGATGGGCACCTCGCTGGATCGCGCCTCGGCCGAGACCCAGCTGTTCAAACGCGGCATCTCGTTCAAGATCCCGGGCATGAAGATCGACGGCATGGATGTACTGGAGTTTGAAAAGAAAATGAGCGAAGCCATCGAGCATGCCCGCTCCGGACAGGGGCCGATTCTGGTCGAGGCGATGACCTACCGCTACCGCGGCCACTCGATGTCCGATCCGGCCACCTACCGCACCCGCGAAGAGGTCGATGAGTGGCGCACCGGCCGCGACCCGATCGCGCGCCTGCAGGCGCAGATGATCGAGGCGGAGCTGGCCACCGAAGAGTCATTCAAGCAGACAGACCGCGACATCAAGAAGCAGGTCGCGGCGATTGCCAAGGCGGCCGAGGCACAGCCGGAACCGGATCCGTCTGAATTGTGGACCGATATCTACAGCGACCCGATCGAGGGCGCATACCCGTATCCGGGCAAGGTGGGCTGACGATGAGTAAAATTACCTACCGCGAAGCACTGAATCAGGCCATGGCCGAAGAGATGACGCGGGACGAAAACGTATTTCTGATGGGCGAAGAGGTCGCCGAATACAACGGCGCCTACAAGGTGTCGCAGGGGCTGCTCGACAAGTTCGGCCCGAAACGCGTGATCGATACGCCGATCACCGAGCTCGGCTTCGCCGGCCTCGGCGTCGGCGCGGCGATGACCGGCCTGCGCCCGGTCATCGAATTCATGACCTGGAACTTCGCGATGCTGGCGCTGGACCAGATCGTCAATGCGGCGGCGAAGATGAAGTATATGTCCGGCGGCCAGTATTCGGTGCCGATGGTCTTCCGCGGCGCGGGCGGCTCGGCCGCCCGCGTCGGCGCGCAGCATTCGCAGAGTCTGGAGAACTGGATGGCCAACGTGCCGGGCCTGAAGGTCGTCATGCCGTCCAACCCGGCCGATGCCAAGGGGCTGCTGAAAGCCTCGATCCGCGACAACGATACGGTCGTATTCATCGAGAACGAGATCAACTACGGCGATGTCGGCGAAGTGCCTGATGAAGAGTATATCATTCCGCTGGGTCGGGCCGATGTGAAGCGGATCGGCTCCGATGTAACCATCGTCGCCCACTCGCGCATGACCGGTTTTGCGCTGGCCGCCGCAGTCGAGCTGGCCAAGGAGAGGATCGACGCAGAAGTGATCGATCCGCGCACGATCCGTCCGCTCGACGAGAACACGATTCTCGCCTCGGTCGCCAAGACAAACTGCGCAGTCGTCGTCGAAGAGGGGTGGCGCTTTGCCGGTATCGGCGCGGAGATCTCCGCCCGCATCATGGAGCGCGGCTTTGACGATCTCGATGCGCCGGTCGTGCGCGTCACCGGCAAGGATGTGCCGATGCCGTATGCCGCCAATCTGGAAGCGCTGGCATTGCCCAGCGTACGCGATATTGTAGAAGCCGCCCGCACCGCCTG
>CAYSMR010000049.1:0-11056 GCA_964432195.1 uncultured Zetaproteobacteria bacterium
AGCAGCCCTCCCTGCTTCGAAACTGTTCTTGCAGTGTCCTTTTCCTCGGCTACTGCGGCCTGATCAACCGAACCTGTATCAGCGGCATGCCCTGAACTCTGCTCAACATACGGCTGTCCACTACCTGACACAGCAGCCGCTTCAGCTCCGACATCGTCGAGCACATCGGCTACTAGCAGCCCTCCCTGCTTCGAAACTGTTCTTGCAGTGTCCTTTTCCTCGGCTACTGCGGCCTGATCAACCGAACCTGTATCAGCGGCATGCCCTGAACTCTGCTCAACATACGGCTGTCCACTGCCTGACACAGCAGCCGCTTCAGCTCCGACATCGTCGAGCACATCGGCTACCAGCAGCCCTCCCTGCTTCGAAACTGTTCTTGCAGTGGTCTCCCTCCCGGCAACAGCCCCATCGTTAAATAGTGGTGACGGTACAGTTGTAGCCGGCACCATGGCAGACTCCGGCTCGCTGGAACCTGTAGCTGCTCCTGATTGCTGCCCTCTCAGCACCGCTGTAGCCGTGCTATCCGGAGCGTCGGCAGACTGCACTGCTGCCTCTCTCGACTGTCCAGCCCCCTCCAGCGAGTCCACATAGAGCCATCCCTCATCGCCGCTGGCCGGAATACGTACCTTCAGCCACCCCCCCTTCGCAGCCAGTTCGACGGCCTCTTCACCTTCCCGAACAACACCGACCGGCGCATAGCTGCTGTCCGGCCCCTGACGCAGACTAGAGTCATCCAGTAATCTATATCGGTCGCCTTCGGCCGCATGCAGCATGCCGACAACAGCTGCAGCTGCAATCAGCAGCAGCGCCCCCTGCCTAGTCAGGCGTTTATAAACGGCTAACACCTTAGTCTCTCCAGCGATAACTCAGCCCCAATCCCACGCTGTAATCCTCCGGCGAGTTCCTGCCAAAAAACGCCTTGCTCGCACGCAGACTGGACGACCAGCCATTGCCGAACGAATGGCTATAGCTCACTGCCAGCTTGGTCTGGTCGGAATTAGTCAAACTGGTTGGTCTCTGATTAAAAAAGAGCTGCCGCTGCACGCCGTTCCTGGCAAAACTGGTATTATTGATCAGACTCATACTCATAAAGTTTCCGCTCTGCTCGAAATTGCTGTCCGAGAACGCATAGTTCACGGTCGCAAATGAACGCAGCGTATTACCCTTACCGCTGAAGAAATAGGTGAAACGCGTCCCCAGCTTCCAACCCCACGGGCTGACTGCGATATTGCGTTTTTCGGATGCAAACAGCAGGCCCAGCCCCAAGCCAAGCGCACCGCGACCCAGTCGCGACGGACTGTTGTTATCATAGCCAGTCGGAATAATCAGCAACGCCTCCCAGGCGGCCGTATTGCGATGATTGATTCGTGTTCTGATACCGACTTCGATATCTCCCAAGCCTGCAGCGCGGCCACCCAGTACTGTAGAGCCGGGGCGAATCGTACCATTGGCCCGCACCCGAGCTGCGCGATTAATCTGACCGCATTTGCGATAGCCGAATGTCACATTGGCAAAGACGGTATGAAAATAGGAGTAACCATACTCATAGCCCTGAATCAGACTGACATTGCGCCGCTGGCAAATCGACGGAATCTTGTTGCGTGTTACATCCCAGTGATAATTGCCGCCCGAAAAGGCCAGATCCGAAACATAGAGATTCTCATCCTGCTGCAGCATGCCGACGCCGGCATGGGCCGGCATAACCAACAGCATGCCAATGCTCCAACCCAGAATTGCGGCGTAACGCCCCGCCAGATATGCATTCCAATCCTTCATGTTCACCCTCTATAGCGCCCAGTAACGCTGTATTACCGTTTCCGCCGGCTTATGCTGCGGCGTATAGTCCGTGTCCTGCCTGCCACCGGCACGATCATCGCTGTACCAGGCCCAGATAAACACGCCGTCCACCCACGGTTTATCCAGCGCCTGCAGCCAGAGCTCCAGCGCCAGCTGCTGCAGGCCTAGGTCCACCTTCGCCTGTTTCAGATGCTGCCATGCCCACGGCTGCGAAGATGCGCCTCTGGCAGACGGCATGCCGATCTCGAGCACCCACAGCGGCCGATCAATATCGCGCACCGCTGCTTCCAGTTCATGGACTGCCGCCTCGATATGCGCGAGCATCTCATCGCGCCGACCGCTATCGCCCAGCGACGGGTAGAGCGTCAGCGACACTGCATCGAGCTGCTGCCAGTAGCGAAATGCGCGTACGCCATCCACATTATGCGCCGCATAGGTCACTGTACCGCCGTAGACTGCGCGCACCTGCCGGATCAGCTCCGGCCAGTTTACTCGATCAACCGAGCCGGAAAGTTCAGTGCCGATGACAAAGGCATCAACCTGCTGCTCGGCGGCAAAGCGCGCATATTCGATCAGCTGCCGCGAATAGCTAGCAAACCATGCCTGCCACTGCTGCGGCTCCGCATGGGTAATGGCCCCGGCCCACGATCCGCGCACCAGCATCTGCGGCTTCAGGATGACTTTCAAACCAATATGCCGCGCATGCGTAATCGCTGACTTCAGCTGTGCCATCGTAACTGCGCCGGAGCGGCTCACTGTCAGCGCGGCCGGCGAATCCTGCTCAAGGAACGCAATCAGTACAACGGCATTGGCGCCGATGCGCGCAACCCGTTGCAGCGACTGCTGAGCCCGCGGCTGATCCCAACCCAGATTCTGGTGTTGCAGCAGATTGAAGCCGCGCAGCATCGACTGGTGCTGCAGACCGCCGCCCGCGCAGCCGGCAAGCACGCCGATCAGCAACAGCGCCGCCGCCCGGCGCAAACCTCGCCTATACATGCTGTTTCTGCCTGTAAACGCGCCAGCCCCCGCCGTCATAGACGCGCACAAAACCTTTCATGCCGTGTTCATAGAGGTGGGGATAGCGGACATTGAGCTTGTCCCGTTTACCGCGAATCGTACCGGGGTCGGGAACTGCGATCTGACTCACACTAGGGGAACGCTCACGCATTGCGGTCTTGAACGCATAGGAGAATGAGAGCTCAAGCCCCTTCGCATCCCCCCTGGCCGTAATGACCCTGTAGGCGCTGCGCTCATACAGCAGCGTCGGCTGACGATGTTTTTTCAGCCACAGCCCCAGCTGCAGATCGCCATCCTGCGTTGCGTTGACATTCTGTCGTTCGCCCTCCAGCGCATGCACCCACTGTTTGACCTCCGGACTGCCAGCTTGGGCGAACAGCCACCAGCCACCAACAACGCTGAACAGCATAAACAGCACCAGCAGCATGAATTCACGTCGACTCTGCATCTTCACATAGGTCAGCTCAGCCATCAGGCCGGCACTGATCAGTGTCATGATCTCGAACGGATGGGCCAGATAATTCTGGCTGGTCGCGATCGCAATTGCAATCAACGGATGCAGCAGCAGCACAAACGAGGCGCGGAAACGGTAGCTGTTATTCATTGTATCGAGCAGCAGATAGAGTGACACCGGATAGGCAATCAGCATATAACCGGTCGCAATCAACAGCGGCTTGAAGAACTGACCACCGTAACTACTGAGCCACGGGAAATCTTTGGTATGCAGCATGCCACCCATAAAGGCCGAATCAGCATTGGTGATGAAGTGCAGAAACGAACCCTCGAATATCCAGTTCATATAGGCCCATGTCGCCACCGCAAACGCAAACGGCGTACCGACGATCAGGTAGAGACTCATCGGAGAGACCATGATCGTACGCATCGGCGCAATCACAACCAGCAGCGGCAGCAGCGCCACAAAAATAAAGATCGCCGACCCGTCGATGAAGAAGAAAAAGAAGAATACCAGCGCCAGCGAAATATAGGAGTGCAGATCGTGCAGCGAGATCACATGCTGGGCAGCGCGATAGAGCAGATAAAATGCAATCATACTCAGCGCCACATGACTGCCCGATGTCGCCGCCCATAAAAAGGCCGGATGCACAACAATCAGCATAATGACAATCGCCAGATGCAGACTGCTGAGCTCTACCTCTCTCATATCGCGAGCCCATAGCAGCAGCAGTACGGCCGATGCAATCAGCGAAATCAGATGGGGGGCAGCGCCGGTATCCAGACCCGGGATATAGTAGAACGGTATCAGCAGATAGAGCGGGATATGCGGCAGCAGGAAGGTCAGATTTTCCAGCACGACATCACTAGCATCGAGCATGCCGACAACAATCGCCCAGCGCTTGATCGCACCATCCAAAAGAAAGCCGTTCGACAGAACCCAGACCGTTATTAGGCCCATCATTATTAACACCGACGCAAGCAGGATTCTAGTTTCGATTGCAGTAATATCGGTCAGGCGCGCCTTCATTTTCCGCCGCCACTGGCCACATTCTGCCCAGCTCCAACATCATGAGTAACTTCAAATGTGGTCAGACCATGGTGGGTCTTCTCCCAAAAGAACGGATTATGAATCAATTGCCAAAACCCTTTGTAGCCAGCCCACGACTGCAAAATCCAATAGAATGGCACAGTCAGGGCCCACGGAATCAGCCCGAAATACCGGCGTTTGAAGCCGCTGAGCATAAACAGATATATCAGAAGTCCATTGGCCACCAGCAGATTGAACAATGTTAACATGAGCACAGACGACGGGAAATAGGGATCGAACATCGTCGTATGGGTCAGCAGCCAGATCAGATACATCAGAAACAGCACCGGCGCAATCAGGGCGCTCATGATCGTACCGCCAATAAAAAACTGGAAACCCCAGAAACCGACATGCCCCAGCTGCCTGTAGAAGATAATCGGACTGCGCATATGGACCAGATAGCTCTGCATATAGCCCTTCAGCCATCGCGAACGCTGCCGAATCCAGTTCGGAATCGAGTTGTTCGCCTCCTCGAATGTCGTCGAGTTCACAACCCCAACGCGATAGTTTGCATGTGTCAGTCGCACACCCAGGTCACAATCTTCGGTCACATTATACGGATCCCACCCCTCCATTTCGCGCAGTATAGCCATTTTGAAGTGGTTCGACGTACCACCCAGCGGAATCGGAATCTTCAACTTATCCAGCGCCGGCAGATAGAAATCGAACCAGAGCGAATACTCCATCGTAAACATGCGTGTCAGCCAGTTCTCGGCAACATTGAAATAGTTCAGGCGCGCTTGAATCACGGCCAAATTATTTGGTCCTTTTTTGAACGCAATATAGACTTTTTTCAGCTGATCCGGCTCCGGCGCATCCTCACCATCATAAATCGTCGCCAGCTCGCCACGACAGAAATGAAGCGCATAGTTGCAGGCCTTCGGCTTAGTTTTAGGTAAACAATCCGGCACGCGAATGATCTCGAAGATCCCCTCCAGCCCCAGCTCCTTGGCCTTGTCGATCGTTTCATCATCGTCTTGTTCCAATATCAGTTTGATATCGAGCTTGGAGAGCGGATAGTCAATCGAGCGCAGCGCCTGGGCGATATTCGGCAACGTTGCAGCCTCGTGATACATCGGCAGCAGAATCGAATAAATCGGCAGCTCCCGCTCATCAAGCGCGTTCACCTCTTCATCGGTCACCAGATTATCGAAATGCTTATCACCACCCACCCAGGTCAGCACCATGCGCAGGCCGAAATTCAGCAACAAAAAGATCGAAATCATTACCATCAACAGCGTCAGCGACGGTACAGGCCAGATTGCCATAATCAGAATACTCAGCGACATCCAGACAAACAGAAAAATCAGCTGGCGCGGTGTAAACACCTCGCTGGCCGAGTATTGCGGCATCAGATTGGCCAGCTCATGCACCGCCTTCTCACTGTAGAACAGGTCGCCGATCTCCTGCAGCACCCAGATGATATCGAACTTGGAGGTCACAACAATATCAAACGGTTCACCAACCACTTCGCCCACCAGCTCCAGCAGTTCCGCATTGATATCAACAACCGCCACCTTTAGCAGCCCCCCTTCGCGCCGCCACGGTACAAACAGGTTTTCCGAATAGGTCGACAGATTATCACGATCGAGCAGGCTCTCATCGATCTTTGTTTTCAACAGGTTGACATTCGGCTTGTCAAAATGGTCGGCCAGCACCTGCGCCAACACCATCGGCCGCACCCAACCCTTGGCAAGAATAATATCGCCGAGCCGGGTTCCCCACTGACGCTGGGTTTCAATCGCCTCCTGCAGCTGATCCTCGCTGAGCAGGCGGTTGGCAATCAGCAGATCGCCGATGCGGCCGGTACGAAAATGATCGGTCAGGGCATCATAAAACTCGACCGTCCTCACCCAGCCGTTGGCCAGCACAATATCACCCAGCCGACCACCATCCCGCTGCTGCTGCGTCAGAGCCGCTTCGAGCTGGTCGTTACTGATGAGTCCGCGACACACCAGCAACTCACCAATTCTGGACCTGCTCTCCCCTCCTGACTTGCTCATTGCCGCGCCTACCGTCTCTCATCAAGGTGGTCCAGCGTATCACCGGGATGCAGGGTATGATCCTCGTGCATCTGCGCTGCTGCCGCACCCTGCATCAACTCTTCATCAGTCTGATACTGCGAGTCATCCTCCTCGCGCGCCATCTTGTTGGCCCTAGACATGCGATAGAGGTAGACCACAACCATCGTCAGCAGGAACCAGAGCAGCACCATCAGCCAGAAACGATATTTACCCAGCACATCGAACCAGTCCTCGACATCCGGATAGTAAACTTGGGCAATACTCGGCTCGGACGAATCCATCGTCTTGATGACCCCCTCGCTGTCGATAAAGGCGACATCATCTTCAGCCAGCTCCAGACGCTCGCGAACCGGCTCATCCGAACGATCCGACGGACTCACCCACAGGCCGTACGAAGCCGATGCCTTGACAATCTCGGCGATCGTAACGCCGGAGAGCTGATTGACATCAAAATAGGTCTCACCGTTCGGCGACAGAATTTTCACGTGGCCGCGGTCAAAACGCACCGGCGCTTCGACATTATCGCCCAGCGCAAAACGGCCGACTGCGACAAACGGCCCTTCCGGCTGCAAAAGTTCTCCCATCTTCATGAAATGCAGCTTACTGTGATCAACCACCAGCGGGAAGTCCGCAGCAAAGCGGGCAATCAATTGCAACACCTGCTCCGGCTGATCAAGATAGGAGTCCTGCAGATAGGTATCGAAGCCGGAGAGGAAGTAGCGCGACAGATCCGAGAATTTGGTCGGCGCGCCGCCGCTGGTCTGCTTGACCACCAGCGCGCTGTCCGGCATCAACTGCACATAATCGTATGGCATCGGCCCGAAACAGTTACCGTCTTCAACGTCATGCTGGATCACGACACGAATTTCATTGAACTGTTTCTGATACTCCTCCGGCAGATCGACTGTAAACTGCTGTTTCAGCCCTGTGTTGGCCAAGCGAGTCGACTTCACCAGCACATCGTTCAAAAACACATACATTTCGTAGCTCGGGTCCTTCTCCCAGCGCACCGGCGCCACAACGCTCAGCGTCAGAAAGTCCGGACGGGTACCCAGCGGAAGCTCGAACGGATTGATCATTGTCTGCCAGCTGACCTCACGTTTCAGATACTTGCTCTCCGAATCGAGCCCCAGCTTGGAAAGCGGCACCGAGAAATAACCATCCTCACCATCGGATCCGAGCAATCCACCGCGGGAGCGAATATTGTCCGGTCGGAACACACGATAGTGGTCGCCAGCCGCCAGCACCTTCCATGTATCATCAAGCAGATAGATCGGCTGCACATCATACGGATCGGTCAACACAATCGCAGCACGGCTCGGAAAACGCACCAGCGACAGATTACTGACATGATCCAGCGCCTTGCCCATATCGGTGACGACATCGCCTTTGTCTGTCTTCAACTGCCCCCCATTCAACATACCTTCAATCGCCAACTTGGAGGCAACAACTATATCACCAATCTCGGGCAAGCGAGCAACCCTTACCTGCTTACCTTCATCCATCAGCAACGACATGATTGACAAAGCTGACGCAAACTGATCCTCACTCAATCTTCCAACCGGCAAACTGAGCACAACATTCTGCGGCAGCATCCGCCAGGCATCACGAATCGATTCCTCCACAGGGTGATAGGCAATCGTCAACGAGCTCTCGGGCATAATATGCATAAAGATATCGGTCAGCCGCTCATCAAAGCAGCGATTTTCCGTCACCGGCAATCCCGCGTGGATTGTCACCTTAACCAGCTCCCCTTTGAAGGCCGCAGCCGGCAGCAGCACATCCAATTCATGCATCGCCGCATCGCGGGGCATGCTGACCTGCTTATAGGGAATATCATTCACCGATACCCGCACATTGGCCATCTGATGCAGATTCGACGTAGCACGAAACAGCAGCCGGAACGTACCATGGGAGATATGAGAATCCATCGGCGCAGGGAAGAAGAATGTCGTCGCGTGCACATCGGCGCCCTCGAACATCACACCCTTGGTAAAGCCCATGTCCTTCAGCGACACCTTGCGGGTCACATACGGCACGTCCGGTTTGACAATCGGTGCTTCCGGCACGGCCTTCAACTCAACCCTAGCCTGCTTTACGGATTTTTTCGCAGTTGACGCCTGTTTCTTGGCTGCAGCATTCCTAGCCGGTACCTTATATCTGGCGCGAACCATCCTAGCCGGCGCCTTGCGCACCACTTTCGACCTCACCCAGCCTTGGGCGCCGTTGCTCTTCAATGCCACAAACACCCACGCCCCCTGCCTCTCCATCTCGACCATGCGCTCACCGCTGCGCAGCGTCGCCAGCCGCGAAGCCGTCGAGGACGGCCCAGCATAGAGCGTCGCTTTTTTCTCGAACATCACCAGACGATCGCCAATGTCGGCGCTCGCCGTCGGAACAGTCAGCGCAGCCATGCCTGCAAGACAGCCCAACAACATCGCCAACACTCCGTTTTTCGTGATAAACTTGGAATAATTCATATCTCCCACCTAATTATTGCTTCGCACCCAGTATAGTACAGTCGCAGAAAAAACGTAACATAAATGCTCAAGAAAAATATTCAAGCAATGGGGCGTTTGAATTAGCATTCACATCTTCTTGTTCTTAAAAGAAAATCCCCCAATCCAGCATGTTGAATGACATGTGCACCCAATCTCCAGAGCGCTCAAAAGAAGCTCCGCCCCGAATTCAAACCCTCAGACCATTGATTCACTGTCACCAGAAATGATTACAACAGATCGCCCCCTGCCACCGCCAAGCACGAACAGTAAGCCAGAGACAAGCCAACATGCAACACGGCAAACATCGCAAGCCCCAGAAACCCCGCCATTACAATTTAATAGCAGGCGCCATGCAGATCGCCTACAGTTCGCACAATGAGTAATCACCATGCCCACCGCAGCAACAGACCACGCCTGTACCGCAAAAACCTCGCCGATAGTGTCGGATTGCAAATCAATCCTCAAAAGCGAATAATAGGCGCTACCGCATGAGCGAAGAAAGGAGCCTATTCAGCTGTCGCAGGATACGAGTGGAACTCCCAACTGCTGGCGGCGCGCAGTCACTGAATATTACGCCGGCCGTCACCCGCGCCTGATGGGCGTACGCATCGACAAATGGCTCTGGGCGGCCCGTTTCTTCAAGACGCGCGGCCTGGCCACAGAGATGGTCAACGGCTGCCATGTGCAGCAGAACGGGAAGCGCATCAAGGCATCCCGGCAGGTCAATATCGGCGATGAACTGCATATCCGGCGCGGCAACGAGCTGTTCATCGTCACCGTCACCGCCCTAGCGGAGAAGCGCGGCTCGGCCGCGATCGCCCGCACGCTCTACCGGGAGAGCGAGGAGAGCATCGCGGCCCGCGAACCCCAGGCTGCGCTGCACAAGCTCAATGCTCCGCCGGCACCGACCAGGCGACCGGATAAAAAGGCGCGCCGGCACATTATCCGATTTATCAAACGAGAGGATTAGACCCCATGACTGACGCAGAAGCCATTGCCCACCTGACCCGCTGCGACGATTACCGGGTGATTCAGCGCCTGCGCGCGCCGGAGCGCTACCACGCCGGCGCGCCGGCGACGCCGCGCATCGGCATTGTCATCGACACCGAGGCGACCGGGCTGGATACCGAACGCGACAAAATCATCGAGCTGGGCTTTGTCGCCTTTGAATACGATGCCGGCTCCGGCACGATCTACCGCATTCTGCACACCTACGACTGCTTCGAGGACCCCGACGAGCCGCTCAGCGATATCGTCAAACAGATCACCGGCATCAGCGACGAGATGGTCGCCGGCCAGCGCCTCGACGAGGAGGGCGCCAATCACTGGCTGCAGCAGGCCGATCTGATCATCGCCCACAATGCCGCCTTCGACCGCAAAATGCTCGAACGCCGCCTGCCGGTCTGCCGCAAGGTCAACTGGGCCTGCACGATGCACGATATCCCGTGGCAGGATGAGGACGTATCGAGCATGAAGCTCGACTACATCGCCTACCGGCTGGGCTTCTTCTTCGACAGCCACCGCGCCGTCAATGATGCGCAGGCCACGCTGCATCTGCTCAACCGCCCGCTGCCCTGCTCCGGCACGCCGGCCATGGCGGCGCTACTAGCCGGCGCGCGCGCAACCAGCCGCCGCTTCTTCGCCGTGCGCGCGCCGTTCGACAAGAAGGACGACCTGAAAGCGCGCGGCTATCGCTGGCTGCCCGATTTCATCCACAACGGCAAGCGGGGCGTCTGGAGCAAGCCGGTCAGCGCCGCCGAGATCGATGCCGAAGCCGAGTGGCTGCGCGAGCAGATCTATACCGCCCCCCCCCCGCATTTCACATTCCAGGACATCACCGCGACCGACCGCTACTCGCTGCGCGAATTCGCCAGCAGCTGATGTCTGAAAACGCGCTGCTGCAGATTTCGGCGCGGATCGCCATCCCGACCAGCGCAATCGACATCCAGACGACCCGGCCGCGCGCCGCCCGACCCGCCGCGCAATCCGGCAGCGACTGCAACGCAAACACGCGCGCAGCGATATCAAACAGCTGCGAAAACACATCCGCAGCGTGGATGATTGATCCCGCGCAACAACAACGTCAAAAAGAGACCTCTGCGCATCTGGTGTTTGCCCAGCTTGGGGTGCTCGATGGCATTTTTTTCGATCGGCAAGCGTATTCACGAGTCCGA
>CAYSMR010000050.1:0-11031 GCA_964432195.1 uncultured Zetaproteobacteria bacterium
GGCCAGGGTGGACGCAATCGAATGTTCTGCTGGTCATTTGCCGGATAACTACAATGATTTTCGCATTGTCTGAGCGGGCCGGGTTTCGGCGTTTACGCTGCGGTTCAGATTTTGGAGGTTGAATGAAGTTCAGCGCGCAACAGGAATTCGAGCATGGGCGGCCGGCTGCGGTCGGCGTGCTGCTGACCAATCTGGGCACGCCCGATGCGCCGACGACGGCTGCGCTGCGGCGCTATCTGAAGGAGTTCCTGTGGGATCCGCGCGTCGTCGAGCAGCCGCGCTGGCTCTGGTGGCTGGTGCTCAACGGCATCATCCTCAATACGCGCCCTGCCAAGTCGGCGGCGCTCTACCGCACGGTCTGGAGCGATGACGGATCGCCGCTGCTGGCGATCGGCAAGCGACAGCGCGTGGCGCTGGAAAAGGCGTTGCGGGCGCGCTGCGGCGACGGCGCGGCCGGCGGGCTGCATGTGGAGCTACATGTGGAGTTGGCGATGCGTTACGGCAATCCGTCGATCCGGGCCGGGCTGGAGGCGCTGCGCGAGAAGCAGTGCAGGGAGATCATCGTGCTGCCGCTTTACCCGCAATATTCGGCCACGACGACCGGCTCGACCTTCGATGCCGTTGCCGATGCGCTGAAAGGGTGGCGGCGGGTGCCCGAGCTGCACATGATCGACGCCTATTACGACCATCCGGCCTATATTGCCGCGTTGGCCGACCGGGTGCGCGCCCACTGGGCCGAGCACGGCGAACCGGAGCGACTGCTGATGAGCTTCCACGGCATCCCCGAACGCTATTTCGAGGCCGGCGACCCCTATCCGTGCCACTGCCGCGCGACCGCCGATCTGCTGCGCGAGGCGCTGGGATGGGATCAGGAGCGGGCGCAGCTGTCGTTTCAGTCGCGCTTCGGTCGCGAACCTTGGGTGCAGCCCTATACCGACGAGATGCTGAAGGCGTGGGCTGCGGAGGGGGTCAAGTCGGTCGATGTGATCTGCCCCGGTTTCACGACTGACTGTCTGGAGACGCTGGAGGAGATCGGCGCTGAAAACCGCGACTATTTCCTCGCCGCCGGCGGCGAGCGCTACAGCTATATTCCGGCTCTGAATGATGATGCGACGCATATCGATGCGCTGGCGCAGATCGTCGCGCAGCGGCTCGGGGCGGGTCGCGGGGGTATGTAACGGGCCGGATTCAGAAGCATTCACCGCAGGGTACGCAGGGGGGGGGGAGCGATTCACTGCCGGCTTCACTATTGGCAATCGAAACCGCACGATTCGCGCATGACTCACGCAAGTGGTCGATTTGTACAGGGCAGGCAGGACGCCTTGCATCATCTTTAACCGAACCGGGAGGAAATCCGCATGACACCAGTCGTTATGGCGATCACCGTGCTCTGCTTCTACATACTGTTCTATCGCTTCTACGCGAAAGGCTTTCTGGGGCGGAAGATCTTTGCGCTCAACGATCGCGATGCGACGCCGGCGTATACGATGCGCGACGATGTCGATTATATACCGACTAATAAATATGTGCTCTTCGGTCACCACTTCGCATCAATCGCCGGGCTGGCGCCGATGCTGGGGCCGGCGATTGCGGTCATCTGGGGCTGGGTGCCGGCCCTGTGCTGGGTCGTGTTCGGTACGCTGCTGGTCGGCGCGGTACACGATTTCTCGGCGCTGGTGCTGTCGATCCGCCATCAGGGGCGCAGCGTCGGCACGATTGCGCGCGATGTGATCAGTCCGCGCACGCGGCTGCTGTTTCTACTGGTGATCTTCTTTCTCGTCGCGCTGGCGATGGGCGTGTTCGTGCTGGTGATCTCCGGCCTGTTCGCAGCCCCCGATGCGGCGAACATCCCGGCCACGGCGCATCCGGAGGCGGTATTCCCGACCTATTCGCTGATGCTGATTGCGATGGTGATCGGTTTTCTGGTCTACAAAAAGAATCTGCCGCTGTGGCCGATGATCGCGGTCGGTTTCGTGCTGATGCTGATTACGACGCGCATCGGGCTGGATATGCCGGTGACCGGGCTCTCGGCCTCGACCTGGACATGGTCGCTGCTGATCTACGCCTTCATCGCTAGCGTGCTGCCGGTCTGGCTGCTGCTGCAGCCGCGCGATTTCCTCAATTCGCTGCTGCTCTATCTGGCCCTGTTCTCGATGCTAATCGGCTTCTTCATTCTGTCGCCGGACTGGGTCGCGCCGGCGATTAATCCGCATCCGGTCGGCGCGCCGCCGATGCTGCCGTTCCTGTTCATCGTCATCGCCTGCGGCGCGGTATCCGGTTTCCACGGCCTGGTCGCATCGGGCACGACCTCCAAGCAGCTGGCCCGGGAAACCGATGCGCCGTTTGTCGGCTATGTCGGCATGATCGGCGAATCGCTGCTGGCGCTGCTGGCCGTGCTGGCGACGACGGCCGGCGCTTTCGCATCGCGGGCCGACTGGGAGGCGTTCTACGGCTCATGGGAGCAGGCGGCCGGCCTGCATCAGAAACTTGGCGTCTTTATTCAGGGCAATGCCAACTTCATCCACCAGCTCGGCGTGCCGCTCGATTATGCGGCGGCATTTATTTCGGTTGTCGTGGTCGGCTTCGCGATGACCTCGGTGGATACCGGCGCGCGTCTGCTGCGCTTCAATCTGGAGGAGATCGGCCATACGATCGGCGTCAGGGCGCTCGGCAACCGCTATGTGGCGACGGCGCTGGCTGTCGCGGCGATCGGCTTTTTCGCCTTCTTCAAAATGGACGGCAAGCCGGCCGGTCTGTTCCTGTGGACGCTGTTCGGCACGACCAACCAGATTCTCGCCGGGCTGACATTGCTGACGGTGACAATCTATCTCTATCGCCGGAAGAAGCCGATTCTCTATACGCTGCTGCCGATGCTGCTGGTGCTCGGCGCGACGATCTCCGGCATGGTCATGGGTATTGTCAAGGCGCTCGGCAAGGAGCAGTGGACCGTGGCCGCGGTGGGGGCAGCGATCTTTATTCTCGCCCTGTGGGTGCTGATCGAGGCGCTGATTGTCGTGCGCCGGGTGAAGGCGGAGCGCGCTGCGCAGTGAGGGCGCGGGCTGATTGCGGCATAAGCGATGTTTAACAATATTCTGGTCGTCTGCATCGGCAATATCTGCCGCTCTCCGATGGGCGAGGCGCTGCTGCGCGCGCAGGCGCCGGCCGGCGCGCATGTCCATTCCGCAGGTCTCGGCGCGCTGGTCGATCAGCCGGCCGATCCGTTTGCCGTGCAGCTGATGGCCGAGCGCGGCATCGATATCAGCGCCCATCGGGCCCGCCAGCTGACGGCGGAGATGGCCCGGCGCGCCGATCTGATTCTGGTCATGGAGCAGATCCATCGCCGCCACCTGTCCGGCCTTGCCCCGGCGGCCTTCGGCAAGGTGCGCCTGCTCGATGAGCCGCGCGATATACCCGATCCGTATCGGCAGCCGCTGGCCGCGTTCCGGGCCGCGCTGGCGCAGATCGAGCGCGGCGCGGATGCCTGGTCCGCCCGGCTCTGGCGGCAGTGATCGAGCTGGGGCTGCAACAGATGAAATCCGCCGCGGATCCGGTTAGCGTGCGCGCCCTTTCCCGATACCGTTTCAATATTCAGGAGTTCCCATGACTGTCCGTACCCGTTTCGCCCCGTCGCCGACCGGTATGCTGCATATCGGCGGCGCGCGCACCGCGCTGTTTTCGTGGCTCTATGCCCGCCACCACGGCGGCCAGTTCCTGCTGCGTATCGAGGATACCGATCGCGAGCGTTCGACTGAAGAAGCGACGCAGGTAATTCTCGATGGCCTGAACTGGCTCGGGCTGGACTGGGATGAGGAGCCGGTATTTCAGGCCTCGCGCCAGGCCGAGCATATCCGCGCCGTCGAACAGTTGCTCGAGCAGGGACATGCCTACCGCTGCTACTGCAGCAAGGAGGAGCTCGATGCGATGCGCGAGGCGCAGCGCGCTGCCGGCAAGAAGCCGATGTATGACGGTCGCTGCCGCCACCGCACCGGGCACCCCGACGGAGCGCCGTTCGTCGTGCGCTTCCGTTCGCCGGATGAGGGGGAGACGATCGTCAACGATCTGGTGCTGGGGCCGGTCAGCTTTCCCAATGCCGAGCTCGATGATCTGATTCTGCTGCGCACCGACGGCACGCCGACCTATAACCTAGCCGTTGTCATCGACGATGCGGCGATGGGCATCACCCATGTCGTGCGCGGTTCCGATCACCTGAACAACACGCCGCGTCAGATTCAGCTCTATCAGGCGCTCGGCCTGCCGATTCCGCAGTTCGCCCATATCCCGCTGATTCACGGTCCGGACGGTGCCAAGATGTCCAAGCGTCACGGCGCGGTCGCGATCACCGAGTATCGCGAACAGGGCTATCTGCCGGAGGCCGTCAACAACTATCTGGTCCGGCTGGGCTGGTCGCACGGCGATGAGGAGGTGTTCAGTCGCGAACAGCTGATCGAGCTGTTCGATCTGGCCCAGGTCGGCAAGGCGGCGGCCCGCTTCGATCAGCAGAAGCTGGACTGGCTCAATGCCCACTATCTGCGTCAGGCCGACCCGGCCAATCTGGTCGACGAGGTGCAGCGGCTGCTGGGCCTCGATACGGCCGGCGGCCCCGATCTTCCTGCTGTGATCGCGGCGCTGCAGGAGCGTTCGAAGAATCTGGTCGAGCTGGCCGAAGGGGCGCGCTTCTTCTATCAGGCGCCGCTCGAATATCAGGAGAAGGCGGTCAAGAAGAACTTCCGCGACGCGACCTGGCCGCTGCTGGAGCGGTTTGTGGCCGGCATTGAGGCCATGGACGACTTTTCCGGCGACGCGGCGCACAAGCTGATCAGCGCGATCTGCGAGGCGGCAGGCGTTGGTATGGGCAAGCTGGCCCAGCCGATCCGCATCCTGATCTCCGGCGGGCCGGTATCACCGCCGATCGATCTGACGCTGGGGCTGCTGGGCAAGGATGAATCGTTGCGCCGGCTGCGCGCCGGCATCGCGGCGCTGCGTCCGGAGCAGGCGGCCGACTAAGCCGCGCTGCGTTAGCCGGCGGGCCTGACCAGCTCCACCGAGGCCCACTCGTCGTGATGGTCGCGGCGGAGCTCGCGAAGCCCCTCGCGGATATAGGCGGCGGCGACATCGTCGGCCTGCTCGCGGAGCAGGCCGGAGAGGATCAGCCGCTCGCCGACGCAGGTAGCCAGCTCCTCGGCCATCCAGACCAGCGGCGCGGCCAGAATATTGGCGACGACCAGATCGAAGCGCTGCGGCGGCGGCGTATCGCCGAGCCGCGCATCCAGGTGAACATGATTGATGGCCGCGTTGGCAATGCACGCCTCGACCGATTCAACCTCCATGTCGATCGCCGTGGCCGAGCCGGCGCCCAGTTTCATTGCGGCAATCGCCAGCAGGCCGGAGCCGGCCCCCATATCGAGCAGTGTGGCCGGCGGCCGGTTGTTGCAGACGCGCTCGATCGCGCAGAGGCAGAGCTGGGTGGTCGGATGGGTGCCGGTGCCGAAGGCCATGCCCGGATCAAGTACGATATCGATGCGGCCGTCGGCAGGGCCGTCGCAGAACGGCGGCCGCACCCACAGCGATGCGCCGATCGGTATTGCGCGCCACTCTTTCTGCCAGGCAGTCTCCCAGACCTGCTGCTGCAGCGTATTCAGCGTGATCTGTCCGGGCTTGGCTCCCTGCAGCAGCGCCGCCGCGGTAATCTCGGCCCGCCGCTGCTGCTCGTCCGCGCCGATCGAAAACCAGCCGATGCGTTCGCTCAGGCCGCTGTCGGCATCGGTCTCCTCGGCCGCGCCGATGGCTGCCAGGCTGTCGCAGAGCAGCGCGAATGCCTGCTCCGATATCGCCGCCGCCGGGATCCTCAGTTCCAGACAGCTGTTCTCCTGTTTTGATGCTTGCATCTTGGCCGCTCCTTCTATCCAATACCGCCTCTGTGCCGAGCAGGCTGAGCGCGTGCCTGTCGTTTGCCGGCATGTCACGCGACAGAGCAAGCAGTTCAGGCACACAGTCAGGAGGACGGTTTCCGGTGCAGCACTCTTCTACATATCGTATGCGGGTCAAAGAAAATATCCGCATGACTGCGCCGGACTGCCGCGATACGGTCGTCAAGCTGACGCTGGAGCCGGTTGACCGGGAGCTGGAATCGTTCCTGCCCGGCCAGTTCGTGCTGATCGGCCTGCCCGGCATTGACGATCCGGCGCCGGGCTATTTCGCGATGGCCTCCTACCCGGAGAACCCGCAGGTGTTCGAGTTCTTTATCAAGGATGCCGGCCCACTCTCCTCCTATCTCTGCCATATTCAGCCCGGCGCGCTGCTCGAAGTCGAGGGGCCGATGGGCAAGGGTTTCGATCTGGCGCCGTTCAAGGGTGACGATGTCTATCTGATCGGCGTCGGCACCGGCATTGCGCCGCTGCGCAGCGTCTGGCGCAGCATCATCTGTCACCGTTCCGATTACGGCAAAGTGAGCATCTATGCCGGCTTTCTGACTGAACTGCATCAGTTGCTGACCGACGAGCTCGAGGAGCTGGCCCGCCACGATATCGAGGTGTCGATCTCGCTGGAGATGGGGCACGCCAGCTGGGATGGTCCGATCGGTTATGTGCAGCACGCATTGAAATCCGATCACCTCGACGGCAGCCACGCGGTCGCCTGTCTGGCCGGCATGAGCGCCATGGTGGACGCCTGTCGGGAAACCTTGCAGAATCTCGGATTTGATGACAGCCGCATTCTGCTCAACTACTGATTCGATGACCGCCGATGCGACGGATAGCTCCGCTGATGCTGTCTCCACTCCCGGTGCCGCTGCCGAACAAGGCCCTGAACAACTTTCCGAACCATTTCCCGAACAATTTGAACTGCCGCTGATCGCGCTCGATATCGGCATGAAACGCATCGGCGTCGCCGTTTGCGATCGCATGGCGATCTCCTGCCGCGGCGTGACCTGTTTGCACCGGCGCGATCGCGGCTGGCCGCAGCAGCTGCAGAAGCTGATCCGCGAATACGGCTCGCGCGGCATTGTTGCCGGCCTGCCGAAGAATATGGACGGCTCGGAAGGGGTGCAGGCCGCCGATGCGCGCGCAGCCGTTGCCGAGCTGGCCGCGGTCTGCCCGTTGCCGGTGGTCTTTCAGGATGAGCGGCTCTCGACCTGGACTGCGAAAGAGCGGCTCTATGCGCAGGGGCTGAACGAGAAAAAGGTGCGCGCGAAGCTCGATCAGACTGCCGCGGCGGTCATCCTCGAGGACTTTCTGGCCGCCCACCCGGAGCTGAAGCGATGAGTACGATTCTGTTTGAACATGCCGCAGTGCAGGCCGCGCTGGATACGATCAGCGATGCGATCGCCGCGCCCGAGCTCTGTCTGGTCGGCATTCAGCGCGGCGGCGCGCTGGTGGCCGATGCGATTGAAGAGCGGCTGCGGGCGCGCGGCTGCCGCATTGATCGCGGCAATCTCGATATCAGTTTTTACCGCGACGATCTCGATACGATCGGTCCGAACCCCGAGGTGCGCCCGAGCGACCTGCCGTTCGATATCAGCGGCCGCGATATCTGGCTGATTGATGATGTGCTCTACACCGGCCGCACGATTCGCGCGGCGATGGACGAGCTGTTCGATTACGGGCGCCCGGCCTCGATCCGGCTGGCCGTGCTGGTCGATCGCGGCGGCCGGCAGCTCCCGATCCGCGCCGATGCGACTGGCTTCGAGACGATGGCGCCGAATGATTGCAGCGTTGAGCTGGCGGTCGGGGAGCGCTGGCAAATTGAACAGAGGCAGGTGAAAACATGAAACCGATATCACACCTGTTCGGCATTGCCGGCATGGAGCGCGAGCAGATCGAATATCTGCTGAATCTGGGAGAATCATTCATCGACGTAAACCGGCGGCCGCTGAAAAAGGCGCCGACGCTGCGCGGCAAGACCGTGATCAACCTGTTTTTCGAGAATTCGACCCGCACCCGCACCAGCTTCGAGCTGGCCGGCAAGCGGCTGTCGGCCGACGTGATCAATATCTCGGCCTCGACTAGCGCGACCAAGAAGGGGGAGTCGCTGCTCGATACCGGCCAGACGCTGGCCGCGATGCGGCCGCATGTGCTGGTGATCCGCCATTCGGTGGCCGGCACCTGCGAGTTTCTGGCCGACTATCTGGAGCATACGTCGATTGTGAACGCCGGCGACGGCGCCCATGAACACCCGACCCAGATTCTGACCGATCTGCTGACGCTGCGCTGCGCCGGCGGCTACCGGGATAAGACAATCACGATCGTCGGTGATATCGCCCATTCGCGCGTGGCCCGCTCGCATCTGCTTGCGGCCCGGATCATGGGCTACCGCGTGCGGCTGGTGGCGCCGAAGACGCTGCTGCCGGCCGAGGTGGAGCGCTACGGCTGCGAGGTGTTCCACGATTTCGATCAGGCGATTCCGGGCTCGGACGTGCTCTATATGCTGCGCGTGCAGACCGAGCGGCTGACCGACAACTGCAGCTTCCCGTCGATTCGCGAGTATCACGAGGCTTACGGCCTGAACCGGAGCCGGCTGCAGGCGGCGGCCGACGGCGCGCTGGTCATGCATCCGGGGCCGATGAACCGCGGCGTCGAAATCGCGACCGATGTGGCCGATTCGGTCCGCGCGCTTATTCTCGATCAGGTCGAGCATGGCGTCGCCGTGCGCATGGCCGTGCTGACGGCGCTCTGCGGCAGCCAGTATCAACCGGAAACCGACGAGGAGGGCGCATCATGAGCGCAGTAAATCTGCTGATCCGGGGCGGGCGCGTGATCGACCCGGCCAACGGCGTTGATGCGGTCTGCGATGTGTGGATCGACAACGGACGCATCGCCGGCATCGGCTGTTTCGACGGCGCGGCGGAGACGACGATCGATGCGGCTGGACAGATTGTCTGCCCCGGCCTGATCGATATGCATGTGCACCTGCGCGAGCCCGGGCAGGAGTGGAAGGAAGATATCGAATCTGGTTCACGGGCGGCTGTCGCCGGCGGAGTGACGACGATCTGCTGCATGCCCAATACCGGCCCGCATATCGATCATGCCGGCGTGGCGCGCCAGATTATCGAGCGCGCCCGTCAGGTCGGGCTCTGCAATGTGCATCCGATCGGCGCGGTGACAAAAAACCTCGACGGCAAAGAACTGACCGAAATGCGCGAGCTGGCGCGGGCCGGCTGCGTGGCGTTCTCCGATGACGGCATGCCGATCTGGCACGCCGGCGTCATGCGCAAGGCGCTGGAATATGCCTCCAGTTTTGATTTTATTGTGATTCAGCATGCCGAGGAGAAGGAGCTGACGGCCGGCGGCGCGATCAACGAGGGCTGGGTCTCCACGCAGCTCGGCGTGCCCGGCATGCCGGTCGAGGGCGAGGATTCGATGATCGCCCGCGACATCATGCTGGCCCGGCGTATCGATGCGCGCTATCACGTCGCCCATATCTCGTCGAAGGGGGCTGTCGAGCTGGTGCGCGCGGCCCGCGCCGAGGGGTTGAAGGTCTCGACCGAGGCGGCGCCGCACCATTTCGCGCTGACCGAGGAGGAGGTGCTTGGTTTCAACGCCGATGCGAAGATGAGCCCGCCGCTGCGCACCGAGGCGGATCGTCAGGCCGTCATCGACGGCCTGCGCGACGGCACGATCGAGGTGATTGCGACCGACCACGCGCCGCATCACGAGGATGACAAGCGCTGCGGTCTCTCCTGCGCGGCGTTCGGCATTGTCGGCCTGGAGACGATGCTGCCGGTCTCGCTGCAGCTGGAGCGGGACGGCGTGCTCGACCTCTCCGATCTACTGGCGACGATGAGCTGCAATCCGGCTCGCCTGCTCGGGCTCGATGCCGGCACGCTTACGATTGGCGCTGCGGCCGATGTGACGATTTTCGATCCGCAGGCAACATGGACCGTGGATCGCAATCGGATGGTATCGAAGGGCAAGAATACGCCGTGGCACGGGCGCGAGATGACCGGGCAGGTCACCCATACGCTGAAGGACGGCCGCGTTGTTTATGCCGGGGGCGTCGTACATGGCTGAAGCAATGGTGTTTGAAGAGCAGGCCGAGGTATTGGCCCATGTGACCCATCCGGGCGATCAGTTTGTGATGCGTCTGCATGCGCCGCAGACAGCGGCCGCGGCGCGGCCGGGGCAGTTCGTGCATCTGCGCGTATCGCCCGAGCGGGCGCTCAGGCGTCCGATCTCGATTATGCTGACCGATCCGCAGCGCGGCACGGTCGATCTGCTCTACAAGGCGGTCGGCGATGGCACGCGGCTGCTGTCGCAGCGCCGGGTCGGCGAGCGGCTGCCGATGCTCGGGCCGATCGGGCGGCCGTTCGATCTGTCGGACGATGCGAAGCGCTATCTGCTGATCGGCGGCGGTGTCGGCATTCCGCCGATGATTTTTGCCGCCGATGCGCTGCAGAGGCGCGCCGACTGCGTACTGTTCGCCGGCTCCGAGGTAGAGTTCCCGTTTGCGCTGAAGCCATCGACGATGCTGCTGCCCGGCGTGGGCGGCAATGCGATTCTGTCGATCACGTCGTTGGAGGAGCGCGGCATCCCGTGCCGGCTGGCCTCCAATGCCGGCCTCTACGGCTGCTACGACGGCCATGCGCCGGATCTGGCCAGCGATTACCTCGCCGCGTTGTCGGCCGACGAGCGCGCGCGCTGCGTGCTGCTCTCCTGTGGCCCGCATCCGATGCTGCATGCCGTCGCCCAGCTCGGCCGCCGTTTCGATCTGCCGACCTTCCTGAGTCTGGAGGAGCACATGGCCTGTGCCATCGGCGGCTGCGCCGGCTGCGTGGTCAAAACCATCGAGGATGGCGAAGAAAAATACCGCCGCGTCTGCGTGGACGGTCCGGTCTTCCCAGCGGAGCTGCTGCCCGAATTCGCCTGAGTTATGTATTGTGTCACCGGAATTTATTCGGGCTACTAATGTATGGTAGGTGAAGACACATAGTGTCTATCAAGAATTCAAACCTATTTCTCCCGGCACTTCTAAGCGTAATGTTGGTGTAGGAATTGCACGCGTTGTTTACAGAATTTCTGAGATGAGGAGTTTCTGTAG